>PWYM01000174.1 GCA_003567855.1 Gammaproteobacteria bacterium
CGAGGCGCGGACGATCGGCGTCGACGTTCATCGTTCGGACGAGGCACCGAACTCCACCGCGAGCGCGTCGCGGCCCACGTCGCCCGACCTCCCGACGCCGCTCACGTCCTTCGTGGGGCGGGTGGAAGAGCGCCGAGTGGTCGCTGCGCTCCTGGCGAGCACGTCACGACTCGTGACCCTCGTCGGCCTCGGCGGCGCCGGCAAGACGCGCCTCTCGCTCGAGGTGGCGCGCGAGCTGGTGGACGGCGGATCCATCGCTCGCGCGTGCTTCGTTCCTCTCGAGACGGTACAGGCAGTCTCCGAGGTGCCTGGCCGGATCCTTGCATCGCTGCGCCCGCCATCGCCAGCGGGCGACGGCTGGGGTGCCCTCCTGACTGCGCTGAACCGAAGATCCGTGCTTCTGGTCCTTGACAACGTCGAGCAGATCGACGGTTGCGCGAGGCTCGTCATGGAGCTGCTCGAGGCATGTCCGATGGTCCGCATCCTGGTCACCTCGCGAGAGCCGCTCGGGGTCGCCCCGGAGCATCTCGTGCCGGTCGAGGGCCTCGGGACGCCCGAGAGCGGGAGCGACGCGCTCGAACGCAGTTCATCCGTCGACGCGGTGGACCTCTTCATCGAGCGTGCCCGGCGGGTACAGCCGCGCTTCGAACTGCATCCGGACAACGCGGAGGCCGTCGTGCGTATCTGCCAGTTCCTCACTGGGCTGCCTCTCGCCCTCGAACTTGCAGCGTCACTGATGCGTACCCTCGCACTGGAGGACCTGCTGTCGGAACTCTCGGTCGACCTCGACGTGCTCGTCGGTGGTGGGCCGGATCGGCCCGACCGTCATGCGAGCCTACGCTCGGTTTTCGATCACACGTGGCAGCGGACCTCGCCACAGCAGAGGGAGGCGCTCGAGCTGGTCTCGGTGTTCGAGGGAGGCTTCACGAGGCGAGCGGCCGCCGAGGCGATGGGCGTCTCGCTCTCGACGCTCGCATCGCTCGTCGACGCGTCGCTCGTTCGCAGGCAGGAACGCCGCTTCGAGGTACACCCTCTGATCCGTCAGTACACGCTGGAGCGTCTCGCGGCCTCGCCCAACGTCGAACATGAGGCACGAACGCGGCACGCCACGTACTGGATCGACTTCATAGAGGCGCGGAGCTCGGCGACGAACGTGCACGGCCAGCGAGCGGCGCTCGCGGAGGTCGCCGGCGAGGTGGGCAACATCGGCGCAGCTTGGCGTTGGCTCCTCGCCTCTGCCCGCCACGACCTGGTCGAGCGCATGCTCCCAGCGATAGCGTCCTCCCTCGCGAACGCCGGCCGCCTGAGTGAACTCGTGACGATGATCGACCACGCCCTCGCCCGCGTGCCAGTGGCGAGCACGACGCACGCACGCCTGGTCGCCGTCAAGGCCCACACGACGCCGCCGGACGCTCCGGAAGCACGGGTGTTGGCCGAACACGCACTTGCGCTGCAGGAGCGGTGGGGCAACCAAGGCGACGTGGCGGCAGCGATCTTCACGTTGGCCGTCACGACCCTCCGTGGCGGCGACATAGACGGTGGGCGCATCCTGCACGAGCGAGCCCTCGCTGCCTTCCGTCGGCTCGGCAACACAACGGGGATCGTCTCGTGCCTCAACAACCTCGCGATCATGACGGAGGAGCCCACGGAGCATCGACGGTTGCTCGAGGATGCGGTCGAGGCGAGCCGGGAACTCGATGGGGCAAATGGTTCGTCGCAGCAAACGCAGAACCTCGGCGCGTTCGTGGCCATGACGTACGGCGACTACCGACGCCAGGCGATCTGGCTCGAGCAGGCAACCGCAGAGGAGCTGGCGGGGGGTGCCCGCGGTTACATCCTCGCGGGCCTCGCGACGCGGCATGCGCTGGCGCTCCTGCGAGCCGGAGACGCCGACGCGGCCGATGACCGTTTGGCCGAGGCGGTCAGGCTCCTCGAGGGCCAGGACCACTGGGAGGTGGACCGCGTCCAGTCGACGTTCGCCGCGGTGCGCGCTCTGCTCCACCATCACCGGGGAGACCGGCAGGCGGCTCGTGCGGCGATCGCGGGCGAGAGCGATCACCCGCTGGCACTAGAGCTGCGGGTGCGCATGGCGCTGGACGAGCGGGACATCGAGCAAGCAGAGCGGTGGCTCGACGCACTTGCACGTGGCGCGGACCGGCACGAGGGGGTGCGCGATCGCCTGCTGGTTCGGGCCAAGGCGGAGCTGCTCCGCGCCGAGATCGCCGCAGAACGCGGCGGCGACGCCGCCACGCACATCTTGGCGGCGATCGACATCGTCACCGGCTACTGCTTCGTTCCGGCCGCTCTCGACGCGCTGGTCACGACGGCGGTGACGGTGCCGACGGCGAGATCCACGGCGCTGCTGCGTGTTGCGGCGACGCACGAGGGTTCCACGACCTTAACGCGCACTCGGGCGCTGGCGTCGGGCTCCGGTGACACGGCGACCGCGGACGGTGGCGCACTGGACTGGCGGGCGATCCTGGACCTGACGCGCGAGGTGGCTTCCGAGCTCGAGCGCACGCTGCAGGCGGGTCATGCCTCGTCTCGATGATCAAAGCTCGTAGTATGATCCCGGAACGCACAACGGTACGGCTTACCTACCGCAGGAGGGACCGCAGCGAGGAGCGAGCGAACGCTGCGAGCCGAGATCCCGCGGGCGAGAGCGCGCATTCTGATGGGAGGGTGCATGAGTTCTTTGCCATTGGATGTTGCGACTGCGCACGAGCACTTCTCGGTGGAGTGCTTCAACGAGGCCTGGGCCTTGCTCGACAGGACCGATCGATCCTCGGAAGACGACCAGAGGATGATCGAGCTGTGCCTCGCCTCGCTGTGGCACTGGACGCAGCGGCGCGACTGCAGTGACACGAACATGTCCATCGGGTATTGGCAAGCCTCGCGCGTGTACGCGACGCTCGGGCTTGCCGGCGAAGCCATGAGGTACGCCACGCTCTGCCTCGAGGCGAGCAACCGACCGAACGTGCCTGCGTTCTACGCGGGGTACGCCTATGAGGCCATGGCACGTGCGGCTCACGTGGCGGGCCATCTCGAGGCAGCGCGCGAGCACCTGGCCGAGTCGCGCACCATCGCCCATGGGTTGACCGAGCCTTCGCACAAGGAGCAGCTTCTTGCCGACCTCGATGCGCTGGACCACAGGCTTGGTGCGACGTAACGTCGGTCTCTTCAAGGACGCGTCGGATCGCCCTCGTGGTAGGCGCGGGTCTCACACTGGGCGGGGTGGCCTCTTGGGCGGCGGTACGGGCGGTGGCTCGCATCTTGGTCTGCATTGGGGATCTCCTCGTGCACGGTGGTCGAGATTCGCTGGCCATGACGGGGCGGTTTCAGGTCGCGAGGGCACCACACCTCGGCTCGATGGTCCGAGCCCCACGACGGCTCAGCGCGGCTCGGAGCACCGCATCCCTCGTCATGGCTCATGGGTACCCTCAGGCCAGTTGCGATCGCGCGTGGACGAGACCCACCGCCGGATGGCAGGTGCTTTCGAGCACGCGGACCCTCGGAGCAGCGAGAACCGTGTGCCCTCTCGCGTCCGAACGGGACCCCGCCTCGGCCGCCATTCGACGTACGACGTTCGTGATCTCGCGGTCCGCGTGGAATCCGAAGATCGGCATGAGCACGACCGCGAGGCCCATGGGGCGTGGTAGCAGCGTCCACCACACCGTCACCCGGGAGCCGCCGCTCTCGCACGGTTCGACCGTCCACCCGCCGTGCATCTCGGACGCCGGGAACGGGAAGCCGTCCGCCTCCGTCTCGAAGCGAAGCGCGAGCTCACCGGGCTCGAAGACGATGCACTCCTCGGACCACGATCGCCCGCCGCGGTCGACGCAGGTGCGGACCGCGCCACGCCCGGGCTCGGCGCCCTCCTCGATCGCCGAGTGGGCCAGCGACGGCATGTAGCGTTGGATCGCCCCGAGATCCGCGATAACTCGCCACATCGACTCCGCCGGCTGATCGACGTGCACACGGACGCAGTGCTGCCTCAGGCGTGAGCTTGGCACACGATGCGCGTGGTCGATGCCCCGACCTTGCCAGATAGAGAAGCCGAGGACCAGCGCGCCGACCGCTGCGATGATCGCGACGCCCGTCGTCGCGAAGGCGTGGTGTTGCGTGGCGAGCGCGACGACCGTGCCTGCGACCCATGCGAGGTCGAGGGCCGTGGCAAATGCAGCTCGCCATGTCAGGATCCTCTTGCGCGTCGCCTGATGGGTGAGATCGAGCGCGAACACGACCAACCCGACGCCGATCGCTGTGAGCATCGGGTGGTACGCGATGCCCAGCAGGCCTGCCACGGGTGCTGGAGCGATGAGGATGCTCGCTCCGGTCGCGCTTGCGAAGAGCGCGTTGGCGAACAAGGCGATGCGAAGCGGACGGTCGTGTGGCATGGGATCCTTCTCCCTCGTTGGCCGAGCGCGCATTTGTGTACACCCGGTTGACACGCTAAACTAGCCCGGTGGAGCCCAGTATGTCAACACGGTTTACACCACGTGGTGTGCCCATGGTCGAGAGCCGATCGTTGCAGTTGGCCATCCTGAGTGCCGCGGTGCGAGACCGGCTGGTTCGTTGGGTCGCCGAAGGCCTCCGCGCCGACGGGTTCGACGACGTCTCTCCGGCCACCCTCGAGTTCCTCAGCGCGCTGGACTGCGGCGTCAACGTCGCGTCCGAGATCGCGCGCTCGCTCGGCGTATCGCGGCAGATGGTGGCCAAGACCGTCAAGGAGCTGTCCCAGCTGGACTATCTCGCTCAGCGGGAGGGCAAGGGCAGGCAGAAGAAGATCGTGTTCACCTCGCGAGGAGAGATGCTCATGGCGCGTGTGAGGCAGCGCTTGCGCGAACTCGACACCGTGATCGCCGCACAGAGCGGGCCGAGTCGACTCGACGAAGCGCTCGCGTGCCTCGACGACGTGGTGCGGCTGCTCGATGGTCCGCACGCCGGGACGTAACGGTCGGCACGACATGGCGACACCGCCTCGGGCGGGGCGACGTGTTCACGTACGTCAGGTGCAAGACGAGGCGCCTACTCCAGATGGTGGTCACGAGGATCGGGAGCGGTCGGAAGGTTCGGCTCGCGTGCGGTCCGGCCTCCGACATGGACCAGGTACGTGACCTTCTCGAGTCGTGAAGCGTGGCGGAACCCTGCTGGCGGCCTCTCCCCGATCACGACGCTCGCGACGTGGCCGCCGGCGCGTCCGAATCGCAGGCGGTTCGCTGATCACGCAACCGCGAGGCAACGCGCGGAAGGATGTGGCGTGGTTGTCCGATCGAGTCGCCACAGGCGCGTTGGTGCCCGTCGAAGTCGGCGATGCGCCCGAGCGCTTCCCGAGGGGGTCTCGTACACGACGACGCCGCGCGCAGAGCAGCCCGCGACGCTCGTCGACACGGTCGCTACGGACGGGCGCTTCGCTCGTGAACTCCCTCGGCCGCTCGCCGGGACGCGTGGTTGCCTCTCTCGAGCGCCGCGACGAACCGCTCGATCTCCGCGGTCGACACGAGACGGACGAACCGGATGTGCGCCCACGCGGGGTCCGCCATACGCTCGATCATGGCTCGCCGCTTGCGGCGATGCTGCGTCGCGATCCACCACAGCAACGACTCGTCCTTCCGCCAGACCATGAGCTGCGACCAGAACCGCTCGACGTTCGTCCCCCACAGAAGCTCCTTGGAACGCCACCGTCGCCACGACCTGGTCATCGCTCGCGCCAGCAGAACGAGGATCGGCAGGTCGAGCCAGATGACGGTCTCCAGGCGGCGCCAGAACACGCGTTCGGAGAACCTCGCGTAGGAGCCCGCCACCACCCACGCGCCGTCCGCGGTCGCGGCGTGCAGCCTGCGCTCGAACTCGGCAGGATCGGCCGTGCTCAGCCCCACCCAGTCCGGTTCCCAGTTCAGCGCGTCGAGCTCGACCAGCGGCACGGCAAGGCTGCGCGCCAACCGCTCCGCCAGGCTGCTCTTGCCGGAGCAACTGTTGCCGATGACGTGGATGCGGTGCCCAATGCTCGACTGTTGCATGCGATCGGAAGCGTGAACCTACCACGGCATCGCGTGTCGACGCATGAGGTGCTGTTGCCGGGGGCGCAACGCGGCCCGCCGGCGGCGGCCTCAGGCCGCGAGCACGCTGCGCGGCAGGTAGAAGGCGACGACCATGCGTGACATGACGACCCGGCTGATCTTGAGGTCGCCCGCGACGCTGCACAGGTAGTAGGCCTGCTCCGGCGACAGGTCGTGATCGGCCACCAACCGGTCGATCATGCGTCGCACGGCGTCCTGCGCGCAGGCGTACCGGTCCTCTCCCTGGGCCGTCGTGGCGTAGGCGCCGGCGGTCAGGTGCCTCACGGAGCGCGCACGTGTCGCCGTCGATCGACCAGTGCTGCAGGTACGGGTCGCGGAAGTCCTCGCTGAGCAGCCCGGCACCGGGGAACCAGCCCGTCCAGCCCCAGCCAGCATGCTCGAACGCGAGCAGTTCGACCTCGAGCGGCTCGCGACAGGCGAAGGTGACGGTGTCCCCCGGAGTCGACCTCGAGGCGTGGCGGGTACGCGTTGTCCCAGAACGCGTGCGTGACGCTACCGTCCAAGACGTGCTCGGCCATGGCCCAGGTTCCCTTCAGCCGTGCCAGCGCCGCATGTGCTCGGCATGCGTGTCGAGGTAGGCGCCCTCGCCGTAGTGCGTGTCGTAGGACTCCGTGTCGAGGTGCACGGCCTGCACGAAGCCGGGCAGCACGATCGTCTCGAACGCTCCAGGGAACTTCCCGTACGTGTCGTGGACGTACTGCGCCACCGTGCCCAGGCACTCGACGAACGCGTCGTCGTAGCGCGCGA
>PWYM01000246.1 GCA_003567855.1 Gammaproteobacteria bacterium
CAGCGTGCCGAGCGCCTTCACGATCGGCGCGCGGTGTCGGAGTCCGAACTCTCCGAGCTGCGCTCGATTCGCGACGCGAACCAGGCGCGCGTCGACGCGGCGCAGGCGCGCCTGGAAGACTTCCTCGTGCGCGCGCCGTTCGACGGCCGTACTGGCCTGCGGCGCGTGAGCCGCGGCGCGCTCGTCAGTCCCGGCGACTCGATCACCACGCTCGACGACATCTCGACGATCAAGGTCGAGTTCTCGGTGCCGGAGCCCGCGCTCGCGGCGGTCGAGCGCGGCATGCGCATCGAGGCGCGCACCTCGGCGTTTCGCACCGAGGACTTCGTCGGCGAGGTCGAAAGCATCGACAGCCGGCTCGACCCGGTCAGCCGCTCGCTCGCGGTGGTCGCGCGCATCCCCAACCCGGAGGCGCGCCTGCGGCCCGGCATGTTCTTCAACGTGCGCCTGAGCCGTCCCGAGGAACTCGTGCCGGTCATCGCCGAGGGCGCGGTCGTGCCGCAGCAGAACCGCCAGTTCGTGTACGTGGTCAGCGAGGGTCGAGCGGAGCGTCGCGAGATCCTCACCGGCCGCCGTCGCGTCGGCATCGTCGAGGTCGTGCAGGGGCTCGAAGCCGGTGACGAGATCGTCGTCGAGGGCACCCAGAAGGTGCGCCAGGGTGCCCAGGTGCGCGCGCTGGCCGGTGGCTCGCTGCCCGAGGATGACGCCCAGTGATCATCTCCGAGCTGTCGGTCCGCAGGCCGGTATTTGCGACCGTCATCAGCCTGCTGCTCGTCATCATCGGCCTGATCTCCTTCGACCGGCTAGCAGTACGCGAGTATCCCGACATCGACCCGCCTATCGTGTCGATCACCGCAGACTACCGCGGTGCGTCGGCGCAGATCGTCGAGACCAAGATCACGCAGGTGCTCGAGGACGCGGTCGCCGGTATCGACGGCGTACGCATCATCCGCTCCGACAGCCGCGACGAGCGCGCGCGCGTCGTGCTCGAGTTCAACCTCTCGCGTGACGTCGATGCCGCTGCCAACGACGTGCGAGACCGCGTCAGCCGCGTCGTCGGCCGCCTCCCCGAGGAGGCCGAGATGCCCCGCATCGCCAAGCAGGACAGCGAGGCGGACCCGGTCATGTGGCTGAACCTCTCGAGCGATCGCATGAACGTGCTCGAGCTCACCGACTACGCCGACCGGGTGATCTCCGATCGACTCTCCGTGGTCGAGGGCGTCGCGCAGATAAACATCGGAGGTGAACGCCGCTACGCGATGCGGGTCTGGCTCGACAGGCGCGCGATGGCGTCCCGCGGGCTCACCGTCGAGGACGTCGAGAACGCGCTGCGTTCCGAAAACGTGGAGCTCCCGGCCGGGCGAATCGAGTCTTCCGAGCGGGAATTCACGCTGCGTACCGAAACGGGGCTGCGCAGCGAGCAGGACTTCCGCCAGCTCGTCGTCGGACGCGGTTCCGGTGGCACGCCGATCCGGCTCGGCGAGGTCGCAGACGTCGTCCTCGACGCCGAGAATTACCGTTCCACCTCGCGTTCCAACGGCGTGCCCGGGATCAGTCTCGGCATCGTTCAGCAGTCGCAGGCCAACACCGTCGATGTCTCCAACGGTGTGCGCCAGGTGATCGAGCAGATTCGTCCGACGCTGCCCGATGGCATGAGTATAGACGTCAACAACGACCGGGCGATCTTCATCAACGAGTCCCGCCAGGAAGTCTTCAAGGCGATTTTCTTCGCGCTCGCGCTCGTGCTCGTCGTCATCTACCTGTTCCTCGGCAACGTACGCGCGACGCTGATTCCCGCGTGCGTGATTCCGGTCTCGCTGATCGCGACCTTCTCGGTGCTCTATGCACTCGGCTTCTCGATCAACGTGCTGACGCTGCTCGGACTGGTGCTCGCGATAGGCCTGGTCGTCGACGACACCATCGTCGTGCTGGAGAATATCTACCGGCGCATCGAGAGTGGTCAGCGCACGCTGCTCGCGGCGCTCGACGGCAGCCGCGAAATCGGGTTCGCGGTGATTGCGACCACGCTGGTACTGGTCTCGGTGTTCGTGCCACTGTCGTTTATGGACGGCAATATCGGGCGGCTGTTCGGCGAGTTCGGTCTCGCGCTTGCGGCTGCGGTGATCTTCTCCAGCCTGGTCGCGCTGACGCTCGTGCCGATGATGTGTTCGAAGCTGTTCTCGCGCGCCCAGGTGCGCACCGGCTTCACGCACCACGTGGACCGGCTGTTCCAGCGCATGGCCGTCGGCTACAAGCGCTTGCTGATGAAGGTCGTCGCGGCGCCCGGGCTGACCGTCTGCGCGACCGTGGGCATCGCGATCGTCGCGGCCGGGCTGTATCTCTACCTGCCGTCGGAATACGCGCCCGACGAGGACCGTGGCACCATCGTGCTGCGCCTGACGGCGCCCGAGGGCGCGAGCTTCGATTACACCGACAGCTACGCACAGCGCATGGAAGCGAAGGTAATGCCGCTGCTCGAGACGGGCGAAGTGCGCCGCATGCTCAGCCGCGTGCCGGCGGGCTGGGGCGGCACCGGCGAGGTCAATAATGCGTTTTCGTTCCTGATGCTCGAGCACTGGAACCAGCGTGACCGCAGTGCGCGCGAGATCGGCAACGAGCTTGCGGCACAGATGGACGACCTGGCGGGCGTAGAGGTGCGCGTGTTCACGCCCCAGTCGCTCGGTGTGCGCGGCGCCGACCGTCCGCTGCGCGTGGTCCTCGGCGGGCCTGACTACGAGACCCTGGACCGCTGGTCCCAGCACCTCATCGAGCGCATGGAGGACCACCCGGGCATCACGATGCCTCAGTCCGACTACGACGAGCGCAAACCGCAGATGCGCGTGCTCGTCGACCGCGACCGCGCGGCGGATCTCGGCATCTCACTGACTACGGTCGGCCGGACACTGGAAACGGCGCTCGGTGCGCGGTTTGCGACCACCTTCATCCGCGATGGCCAGGAATACAACGTCGTGCTGCAGACACGCGAGGAAGACCGCGCAACCCCGGCCGACCTCGACAATCTCTACGTGCGTTCGACGAACAACGGAGCACTGGTGCCCCTGGCCAACGTCGTGCAGGTGGAGGAGGTCGCGAGCGCCTCGCGGCTGAACCGCTACGACCGCCTGCGGTCCATCACCGTCAACGCCGGACTTTCCGACGGTTATCCGCTCGGTGATGCCATCGCATTTGTCGAGCGCGTCGTCGCCGAGGATATGCCGCCGAACATCGTGCTCAACTACGACGGCGTATCGCGCGAGTACAAGGAAACCGGTCAGTCGCTGCTGCTGACCTTCGGCCTCGCGCTGGTGATCGTCTTCCTGGTGCTCGCCGCACAGTTTGAAAGTTTCCGCCACCCGCTGATCATCATGACCACGGTACCGCTCGGCGTCACCGGCGGTTTGCTCGGGCTGCTCTGGATGGGTGGTTCAATCAACGTGTTCAGCCAGATCGGCGCCGTGATGCTCGTCGGTCTGTCGGCGAAAAACGGGGTGCTCATCGTCGAATTTGCGAACCAGCTACGCGACCGGGGTATGGCTTTCCTCGACGCGCTGGTCGAGGCCGCGGGTATCCGCCTGCGCCCGGTGATCATGACCAGCATGTGCACCGCTTTCGGCGCGATGCCGCTGTTGCTCGCGACCGGCGCGGGCTCCGAAAGCCGCCAGCCGCTCGGCGTGGTGATCTTCTTCGGTGTGATGATCTCGATGGTGTTCACGCTGTTCGTTGTGCCGGCGTTCTACTCGCTGATCGCGCGGGGCACCAAGACACCCGACCACGTCGCGCGCAGGGTGCGCGAGCTGCGCGAGGAGGCCGCCGCGGGCCAGCAGGCCTGACGCGACCTGGAGCACGCGCGTGCCTCCTGGTCACTGGCTGCTGCTGCTGCTCGCAAACCTGCTGTTCGGCTTCAACCTCACCGCAAGCAAGTTCGGCATGCTTCATATGCCGCCGCTGCTTTTCACGGGCCTGCGTTTCGTGTTGTTGTCGCTGGTGCTGTGGCCGTTGCTGCGAGTGCCGCGCGACCAGCTCCCCACCGTAATTGCAATTGCGCTGTGTATGGGCGGCGTTCATTTCGGCTTCATGTATGTTGGCCTCGCGTTCGCCGATGACATCTCGACGGTGGCGATAGCCGCACAGCTCGCGGTGCCCTTCGCCGCGCTGCTCGGCGTCATGGCGCTCGGGGAGCGGATCGGGTGGCGGCGGGTCACAGGCATGCTGTTGGCTTTTGGCGGCGTTGCCTGGCTCGGCTTTGACCCCCGCGTGCTGGGTTACCTGCCGGCGCTCGGACTGGTCGTGGTCGGTGCGCTGGGCGCGGCCGTGGGCATCACGCTAATGAAGCGCTTGCGCGGGGTGTCACCACTGGCGTTGCAGGCGTGGGTCGGCGTGGTCGGCGCACCGGCGCTGCTCGCGATGTCATGGTGGCTCGAATCCGGGCAGGTCCACGCACTGGTGAATGCACCGGCACTGGTCTGGGGCGCGATCGCATTCTCGGCGCTCGGGGCCAGCCTGGTCGCCCATGGCAGTCTTTACTGGCTGCTGCAGCGTCACGATGTGTCGTTCATCTCGCCGCTGACCCTGCTGACGACGGTGTTCGCGGCAGGTTTCGGAGTCTGGCTGATGGGTGACGTCCTGACATCCAGGATGTTGCTGTCGGGCGGCGTCACGCTTGCGGGCGTGGCGATCATCGCGGTGCGCAGCGGAGCAACGACTGGAAAAACGTGATCCACGCCATGGCTGCCGGCCTCGCCAGCCGGTAGCTTTGTCCGGAGATGCCAGCGCATGGGCGCGCCGGCCGCATGGACGCGGGGTCACCGCCGATGGACTTCAACCAGCTCGGATACAGCCAGCCCGGGTCGCCGTACGCCCGGCAGCTGCGGCGAGGCTTTCCGTGGCTGAAGTTCAGTGCCTCGCTCGAGCCCGAGTTCCGCGAACATTACCAGTCGTCGACGGGGCTGCAGCGTGGGCGGATGGCGTGCCTGGTCGCGATGCTGCTGATCGCGACGCTTTTTGCCATCGACTTCTTTGCCGGCACGCCCGAGGGCACCGAGGTGCTCAACGTTCTGCGCCTCGCCGTGATGCTGCCGGCGCTCTTCGTTGTGCTCCTGGCCACGCTGCTGCCCGACCTGCACCGCCACTACGATAAGATCGCCGCGGTCTGTGCCGGCGTATTCGGTATCGCGCTCGCCTACAGCGTGGCCCAGGCGTCGCTGCACGGCGTCTCGTATCTGGTGTCCGGGCTGATCATGACCTCGGTCTATGTCTACCTTTTCCTCGGGCTGCTGATCGGTACCGCGGTCGTCGTCAATACGGTCATCGTGGGCGCGTTCGCCGCGCTCGCATTCGCGCTGGGCGCACCGATGCCCGACATGCTCTACCAGCTCGCGGTCCTGGTGACGGCGAGCGTGGTCTCCGCCTTTGGCGGCTATACGCTCGAGCACGCGCTGCGCAAGAGTTTCCTGGAGTCGCGGCTGCTGCAGCAGCTCGCCGAACGTGATGGGCTGACCGGGCTTTACAACCGGCGGATCTTCGACGACTACATGCAGCGCATCTGGCGCCAGGCCCATCGCGAACGGGTGCCGCTGCAGATCATTTTCGTCGACATAGACGACTTCAAGGTCTACAACGATCTGTATGGTCACCAGGCCGGTGACGACTGTCTGAAGCGCGTCGCCGAGGTGCTGTCGCATGCGGCCAAGCGGCCGTTCGACATCTGCGCCCGTTACGGTGGCGAAGAGTTCGTGCTGGTGCTGTACGACCCGCCCCGAGATTTCGCGGAGTCGCTGCCGGAGCGACTGCGCGCTGAAATCGCCGGCCTCGCGATCAGCCATGCGGGGTCCGCCGCCGCCGACGTGGTCACTGCGAGCGTAGGCGCCACGCGCATCGTGCCCGAGGAAGCGCGCAGCGTCGAAGGGGCGATCCAGGTCGCCGACGAGGCGCTCTACGAGTCGAAGGAAGCCGGGCGCAACCGCGTCACGCTCCGCGATGCAGTCGAGTCACCGGTGGTCACCGGCTCCTTCCGCGCGAGCCCCGGACAACGGTCGCACGCGGCCTGAACGACGCGGCGGTTCAGATCGCGATTTCCGGATTCTTTCGGATCCGTTCGAGGTCGACCGGGACGACGCCGTCGATCATCCAGCAGTCACGCCATCGCCCGTCGGCCTGCAGGCTGAGCGCGTAGAGGAAACCGCTGCGCGCGCCGTCGGCCCCGGTGATTTCTACCGGCACGAAGGCATGGCCGTCGCGGCGGCTCTCGTCGTGCGCGAGCGCCCGGCGGTGACCGACCAGCGGCGCATAGACGTCGCCGTCGAACAGCGCCCTGAAGCCGCCATCGTCGCCGATCGCATCGCGGTTGGTCGGCGATGCGAAGCGCAGTGCGATGTCGAAGGCGTCCGCCTCGTCACCGGCCGCGCGCAGCGCCTCGAGCTGCAGCTGGACCACCGCGCGGGGCGACAGTGCCGGATCCGGCCATGGGCCCTCGGGTTCATCGCCGGCGCCGCATGCGCCGAGGTGCAGCAGTGCGCACACCGCGGCCGGCCACAGCCACGGCGTGGCGGCGTGTCGTCGGAAGCGCTGTAATCGGGGCGTAGCATGCATACTGGTGTCCGGTTCGCCAGGGCGACTTGCAGCCGCCTGAATCGCCCGCAATCATAACCCGTGCGCAGCGTCTCTCCCGCAACCCCGGAACCCCATCGTGCCCCGTGCCAATCCGCCTCGCGTCGTCTCCCTGGACCTCGATGACACCCTATGGCCGATCATGCCGGTCATTCTCGAGGCCGAGGCGTCACTGCGCCGCTGGCTCGCCGAACAGTTTCCCCGCGTCGTGCAGCGGTATTCACCGCACCAGATGCGTGCGCTGCGCGATGCGATCAACGCCGCGCATCCGGAGCGCGCCCATGACCTCGGCTGGCTGCGACTGCGCACGCTGGCCGCGGCACTTGAATCGGCCGGCTACCGCGATCCGGAGGCCGCCGCCGCCGACGGCCTCGCGGTGTTTCTCGCGGCACGCAACCGGGTCGAGCTCTACGACGATGTGCGTCCGGCGCTCGAACGGCTCGCCCGCCGGCACCTGCTGGTCGCGCTGACCAACGGCAACGCCGACCTCGAGCAGATCGGGCTCGCGCAGCTTTTCAGGCATCGGCTCACGGCTGCCGACATCGGTGCCGCGAAGCCGGATCGGCAGATGTTCGGCGCCGTCTGCGAGGCCACCGGGGCCGCGCCGGAAGAGATTCTGCATGCCGGCGACGATCCGCTGCGCGACGTGGTCGGCGCGGCGCGCGAGGGTTTCGCGACCGCGTGGATCAACCGCGAGTCCGCGCACTGGCCCGCGGAGTACGCGCGTCCCGATCTCGAGGTGCCTGACATGGGTGGCCTGGTCCGGCTGCTGGAACGCTGAACATGGCTGGCGCGTCCGGCAGCGAGCGCTGGCGCATCGTTTTCGTGCACGGTCTCGGTCGCAAACCGCCGGCCGCGGACAAGCATGCACTGCTGCTGCTTGCGCTCGAGGGCGGCCTGCGGCGCGAGCACGCAGATGCGGCGTCGATGCTCGCCGCGTCACCCGGGCGGCTCGAGAGCGTCTACTGGGCGGACCTCGTCTACCCTGACCCGCTGGACCCGGCCGCGGAGCGCGACGCGGTGCACCGCGCGCTGGAACGCGATGCCGCCGACCGCGTCGACCGTCGTGCCGCAAGGGCATTACGGCGCAGGTTGCGATCGACGCTGAACCGGCTCGCCGACCGGTTCCCGCGGCTGATCAGCCGCTTTGCCGACGCCCGGGTCGCGGTGCATCTCGCGGCCGCGAGGCGCTACTTCGACCGGGCGTCGGGCCTCGGCGGGCGCGTACGGCGCAGGCTGCACGCGGCACTGGACTCGGCGCATGCGGCCGACGAGCGCGTGCTGCTGATCGGCCACAGCATGGGGTCGGTGGTCGCACTCGATACGCTCTGGGAACGCACGCACCTGCTGGCGCCGTCGGCACGCGTCGCGCTGTTCATGACGATGGGTTCGCCGCTGGGCACGCGGTGGGTGCGCAGCCGGTTGCTCGGCGCGCGGTCGGAAGGCCGCGAACGCTGGGCCGGCGGCGTGGACCGCTGGATCAACCTGAGCGCGGCCGGAGACCTGACGGCGATACATCCGCGCCTGGCGCCGCTGTTCGAGCCGGCGACGCGCCTCGACCTGATCGGCCGGATCGAGGACGCGGCGCCGATCGACACCTGGTACAGAGACCACGGTGGGCTCAACGTGCACAAGTCCTACGGCTACCTGATGCACCCGGACGTGGCCGGCATCGTCGCCGACTGGTTGTGCCCAGGGGACGACGCGATCAGTCGTCGACCGTGAAGGTCACGTCGATGCGGCGGTTGCGTTCACGGCCCTCGGGTGTCTCGTTGCTGGCGATCGGGCGGTCCTCACCGAGACCCTCGGCGGTCAGCCGCGTGACGGGGATGCCGAATCGGTCGACGAGCCGGTCGCGCACGGCCTCGGCGCGCCGCTCCGACAGCCGCTGGTTCAACGCCTCGCTGCCGCGTGAATCGGTATGCCCCTCGATGCGCAGCCTGGCGCGCGGGAACAGGTTGGTCACCCGCGCGAGCTTATCGAGCAGCGGTTCCGCGTCGGCGGGGACGTCGTGGCCGCCGGTCTCGAAATTCAGACCGACTAGCCGGATGGTCACGCGGTTGCCTTCGCGCAGCACCGCGGCCTCGTCGCGGCTGAACAGCGCATCGAGCGACTCGAACTGTCGGCGCACGCGCTCCTGGGCTTCGACCCGCTGAATCAGCTCGCTTCGCTCGCGCACGATGCCGCCCATTTCCGTGTCGAGGTCGCGAAGCTCCTCCTGCAGGTTCTGCACGCGCTGGTTCGAGTCCTCGAGTGCATTGCGCGAACGGCGCAGCGCATCCTCGAGCTCGTGGATGCGGTCGACGAGCTGGTCGCCGACCGCGGCCGGTCCGCTGTCGAACCGGGGCAGCAGCCCGGCCTCGGCCGAGGCGCGGCGCAGGGGTTCCTCGTAGTCGAGCAGCGCGTCCTCGATGCTGCCACCGCGGCGTCCCGCGGACTGGACCCGCCCGGCGAGGTAGGCCGCATGGCGCGCGGTGTAGGCGGCCTCGTCGGCGAGGCTGCGCGGCAGGTCGAGGTCGTTGCGGTTGTCGGCGAGCGCCGCCTCTGCCGACGCGAGCAGTTCGGCGGCGCGCTCCAGCGTGCGCGGTGCATGACGCTGCACGCGGTCGGCGCGCGCCTGCGCGATCTCCGCGCGGGCACGGCTGAACAGCGCGGCCGCCAGCGCCTCGAGTTCCAGCGCGCGGTAGGTCTCGATCGCGTCGCCGGCATTGCGGCTGACCCGGTCGGTGTCGCCGGAGCGCAGCAGCGATTCCAGCGCGTCGCGCTGGCGCTCGGCGCGTTGCCAGCGATCGGCGAACAGACGGTCGGCGTTCGCGCGGCGCGCGCGGTCGCGCGCGGCATCGACATCGGCGAGCCACCGCGACGGGCTCTGCACCGGTGGCTTGTCGGCGCCATCGTCGGCCCATGCGCTCGACGCCGCGCCCGGCCATGCCAGCGACACGGCGAGGACGCAGCAGGCGACCCGGGCCGCCCTGCACAAAGCGCTGATCGGCGACTCCACCACGCGATCTCTCCTCGGTTGTTCGTTGAATGCCTGTCGCCATCATAGCGTCCGGGGCATCCAAACTGTGCGCTCGGACACGGATCGGGCGCCGGCAGCAGCGCTAGCCTCAGACCATGGCTGCCCGCTTCTACACGCAGTTCGTCGTCCGTCGCGAGCCTCGCGGCACCGAGCGCGCCTACCAGGGCGTGGTCGAACTCGAGTCGCGCACCGGCGACGTGGACATTGACCGCCGCCAACTCGAACGGCTGCTGGCCCGCCGCCTCGACTGTCCGCCTGACGGCGTGAAAGTCGTCGATTGCGCACGCCTGCACTGAGCGGCGCGACCGGTTTTCCCTGGTGTTGTGATTGCAACCCGGCTTCGGCCGGGTTCTTTTTGCGCGGCCTGGTCCGGGCGCTTTCGTGCCTCCGGGCCGCGTGAGACAATAACCAGCCACTCAACGACTTAGGGAACGAGTCCGGTGAGCGAATTCAGAGGCATCCCGGTCGTCGTCGGCAGCGGCTCCAAGTTCCGCACCGAACACGGCTTCTCGGCAATCAAGAACGGCGTCAAGCAGCGCGCCGACCGGCCCGCGCCGGAACGCGGGCGCAAGCCGCAGTGGCTGCGGGCGCCCATGCCCTCGGGCCGCGTCTTCAGCGAAGTGCGCAAGATCGTCCACGAGCATCGGCTGGCGACGGTCTGCGAAGAGTCCATGTGCCCGAACATCGGCGAGTGCTGGAACAACGGCACCGCGACGCTGATGCTGATGGGGGCCGTGTGTACGCGTGCCTGCCAGTTCTGCGCGGTCGACACGGGCAACCCGCGCGGCTGGCTCGACCCGGAAGAGCCCGAGCATGCGGCGCGTTCGGTCGAGCTGATGGGCCTGAAATACGTCGTGCTCACGTCGGTCGACCGCGATGACCTCGCCGATGGCGGCGCTGCCCACTACGCCGAGTGCGTGCGTGCGGTCAAGCGGCGCAACCCTCAGACCGCGGTCGAGGCGCTGACACCGGATTTTGCCGGCCGCCATGACTGCGTCGAAACCGTCGTCGATTCCGGGCTCGAGGTGTTCGCGCAGAACGTCGAGACCGTGCGTCGTCTCACCCACGTCGTCCGTGACGCGCGCGCCGGTTACGAGCAGACGCTGGATGTCCTTGCGCATGCCAAGCGCCACCGCCCGGAAGTGCTCACCAAGACCAGCCTGATGGTCGGCCTCGGCGAGACCGACGACGAGCTGCGCGAGGCGCTCGTCGACCTGCGCGCGGCCGGCGTCGACATCGTCACCTTCGGCCAGTACCTGCGGCCCACGGCCAACCACCTGCCCGTGGAACGCTACGTGACGCCCGAGCAGTTCGAACGTTACCGGCAATGGGGGCTGGAACTCGGCTTCATGGAGGTCGTCTCCGGCCCGCTGGTGCGTTCGAGTTACCGCGCCGACCGCGTGTTCGAACAGAACAACGTCGGGCTGCGCACGCCGGCCTGAACGGCCAGGCGTCACACCACGGGCAATGGAGCTGTTAGCCGACTACGCGCTGTTCCTCGCCAAGGCGCTCACGGTGGTGTTCGCCGCCGGCGCGCTGCTGGTCCTGGCCGCGGGGCTGGCACGACGTGGCAGCGGCGAACCCGGTCTGACCGTAGAGCGCCTCAACGACCACTACGCGCAGCTCGCACAGGTGCTGCGCCGCGCCGCCGGTGACCGTGACGCATGGCGGCGCGTCGCGAAGGTCGCCAAGAGCGAGCGCCGCAGCCGCCGCCGCGGCCGGGTCCCGCGACGCGCGCGAACCTACGTGATCGACTTCCGCGGTGACCTGCGCGCCACCGCAGTGGCGGGCCTGCGCGAGGAGGTCAGCACGATCATCGCCGTGGCCGCTAACGACGACGACGTACTGGTGCGCCTCGAGAACGCCGGCGGCACGGTGCACGAGCATGGCCTCGCCGCGTCGCAGCTCGGTAGGCTGCGCGCGGCCGGGCTGCGCGTGACGGTGGCGGTTGACAAGGTCGCCGCGAGCGGCGGCTACCTGATGGCGGCCAATGCCGATCGCATCGTCGCCGCACCGTTCGCGCTGATCGGCTCCATCGGCGTGCTCGCACAGCTGCCGAATTTCCACCGCTGGCTGAAATCACGTGGCGTGGACTTCGAGATGATCACCTCGGGCCGCTACAAGCGCACGTTGACGGTGTTCGGAGAGAACACCGACGAGGGTCGCGAGAAGCTGCGCGAGGAAATCGAGGACGTGCACCGCCTGTTCAAGGACGAGGTCGCGCGCCAGCGCGAGAAGCTCGACATCGACGCGGTGGCGACCGGCGAGGCGTGGTACGCCACCCGCGCGCTCGAGCTCCGGCTCGTCGACGAGATTGCCACCAGCGACGAGCTGCTGCAGCGTGCGGCCGAAGAGCGCGATCTGCTGCTGCTCAAGTATCGCTGGAAACGCCGACTGCCCGAACGCCTCGCCGAACGCGCCGATGCGCTGTGGGCGCACGCGGCGGATTTCGTCGCGACGCTCGCCCAACGGGCGCGCCTGCTGCGCTGATACCGCCGATCACAGCCCCAGCAGTCTCGCGAGCGCGCCGGCGAGCCCGCTCAGCAGCAGCACCGCATTCGCCGCAAGCGTGAGCGCGAAGCCGGGGCCGCGACGCGACGGGTTGGCGACGTAGGCGCGGTAGTACATCGCCCGGCCCAGCGCGAACGCGACACCCGCGACGGCCGCGGTGTGCACGTCGGCGAACCAGGCCGCCATCCAAAGCGCGGGCAGAAATACAACGAGCTGCTCGAGCGTGTTCTGCTGCACCCGGTAGTAGCGTTCGAATTCGGCGTTGCCGGTCACGTGTGGCGCCGGCAGCGCGCAGCGCTGTCGCGCCCGCCCCACCTGGTAGACGAAATACAGGTACTCGGCCAGCACCAGCGCGGTGACGACGGCAACGATTTCCATGGCGAGAGGTCTCAATACGGAAATGGGGCGCCCCGCGGGGCGCCGCGGTACGCGGGCCGCCCGATTCTAGCAGTGCGCGGACGGTGTCCCGCGGCGTCGCGGTGGCGTATCGTTCTCTTATAATTCCCGCTTACGGGCAGCTTGCGTGGAGGCCGTCAGCCATGAGCGTTAACAGGATTGCGGTGGTCACGGTGCTGGCGCTGATCGCCATGGTGGTCGCGTCGTGTGCGGCGTCACCCACCGGACGCAGCCAGTTCATCACCGTCTCGGACAGCGAGGTCAACCGCATGGGCGGTCAGGCCTACCAGCAGATCAAGGCCGAGACGCCGATGTCGACCGACCGGCGCAAGATCGACATGGTCCAGTGCATTACCGAGGCGATCGTCATGGAACTCGACGAGCCGCATGCCCCGGAAGCCTGGGAGGTCACGCTGTTCGCCGATGACTCGGTGAACGCTTTCGCGCTGCCCGGCGGATACATCGGTATCTTCGAGGGTCTGCTGAAAGTCGCCGAGGACCAGCATCAGCTCGCCGCGGTGATCGGCCACGAGATCGCGCACGTCACCGCACGGCACGCGGCCGAACGCGTCTCGCGCCACCAGTCGACGGGTTTCGCCGTCAACGTGCTCGGCGGTGCATCGGGCAGCCAGCAGACCGCGGCGCTGCTCGGGCTCGGCGCGCAGGTCGGCCTGCTGCTGCCGTTCAACCGCACCCAGGAATCGGAAGCAGACGTCCTCGGCCTGGACTACATGGCCCGTGCCGGCTTCGACCCGAACGGGTCGGTGAAGCTGTGGCGGAACATGCAGGAGGCCTCGGGCAGCGGCGGCCCGCCGGAGTTCATGTCCACGCACCCGTCGGGTGACCGGCGCATCCGCGACCTGACCAACCGCATCCCGGCGGCGATGGAGCTCTACCGCGAGGCGCAGGCCGCCGGGCGCGATCCCGGCTGCGGCTGACGCCGCGGTCGTCCCGCGGCCACGGCATGGATGCCCGCGCGGCGCTCGTCAGGCCCACCGAACACGGACTGTGGTGTGAGGCCGGCGGCTTTCATATCGATCCCTGCCGCCCGGTCGACCGGGCGCTGATCACCCACGCGCACGCCGACCACGCGCGCCCGGGCAGCCGGCACTACCTCGGTGCCGCCGACGGTCGGGCGCTGCTCCGGCGCCGGCTCGGTGGCGACGCACGGGTCGAGGGCATCGGCTGGGGCGAGCACCGGCGCATCGGCGACGTCAGCGTGTCGTTCCATCCGGCCGGGCACGTGCTCGGGTCCGCGCAGGTGCGCATCGAGCACCGCGGCGAGGTGTGGGTCGTGTCGGGCGACTACAAGCGCGACCCGGACCCGACCTGTCGCGCCTTCGAGCCCGTGCGCTGCGACACCTTCGTCACCGAGGCGACGTTCGCGCTGCCGGCCTACGTGTGGCCGCCCGCGCGCGACGTCGCCGCCGACATTCTCGGCTGGTGGCGCGCGAACCGTGATGCCGGGCGCCCTTCGGTGCTGTTCTGCTACGCGCTCGGCAAGGCGCAGCGCGTGCTCGCCGAACTCGCCCGGCTCACCGATGACGCCGTGTACGCGCACGGTGCGATCGTGCCGCTCGCACGCCTGTACCGGCAGGCTGGCGTGGCCATGCTCCCGATCGAGTCGGTGGACCTGCGTCGCCGGCGCGCCTGGGACGGAGAGCTCGTGATCGCACCGCCCGGTGCTGCCGGCACGCCATGGATGCGTCGTTTCCGCGGCGCGCTCACCGGGTTCTGTTCGGGCTGGATGCGGGTGCGCGGCAACCGCCGCCGGCGCGGTTACGATCGCGGTTTCGTGCTGTCGGATCACGCCGACTGGCCCGGGCTGCTGGCAACGGTGCGTGACACCGGCGCGCCGCGCGTGCTCGCGATGCACGGCCGTGACGATGCACTGGTGCGCTACCTGCGCGAGCAGGGGCTCGATGCGCAGTCGCTGGCCACCGCGTTCACGGGCGAGCGCCCCGACGCTACGGCACCGCCCGGCTGATGCGCGCGTTCGCCGCGCTCTACGACGCGCTCGACACGACCACGTCCACATCGGCGAAGGTTGCCGCGCTGGCTGCCCACCTGCGCGACGCGCCGGCCGCCGATGCCGCGTGGGCGGTGCACCTGCTCGCCGGCGGGCGCCTGTCGCGCGTGGCTGCGCCGTCGGAACTGCGCGACTGGCTGTACCGCCATGCGCCGTGGCCTGAGTGGCTCGTCGAGGAGACCGCCGCCGCGGTCGGCGATACCGCCGAGACCATCGCGCTGCTGATGTCGGCGCAGCCTTCCGCCCCCGACGGTGGCGATGACGAAGACGCCGCCGATGCGTCGCTCGGACTTGCCGCATGGATCGAGCAGCGGCTGCTGCCGTTGCGCGACTGTACGCGCGAGACCCGCGAGGCCACGGTGACGCACTGGTGGCGGTCGCTCGATGCCGAGCGCTGTTTCCTCGTGAACAAGCTGATGACGGGCGGACTCCGGGTCGGCGTGTCGCGTGCGCTCGTCGCGCGCGCGGTTGCCGAGGTCTCGGGGCTAGACCGTGCGGTCGTCCAGCACCGGATGATGGGCCGCTGGACCCCGGGTGCGGCGGCGTGGCACGCGCTGGTCGCGCCGGGCGACGCCGACGCCGACCGCTCGCGGCCGTATCCGTTCTTCCTCGCCTCGCCGCTGGCCGCCGAAGAATCGCCTGCGGACCGTCTCGGCGACCGGCGCGACTGGCTCGCCGAGTGGAAGTGGGACGGCATCCGGGCCCAGCTCGTCAGGCGCGACGGGCGCACCTGGCTGTGGACGCGCGGCGAAGAGCTCGTCACCGACCGCTATCCCGAGGTTGCCGACGCGGCGGCGACGCTGCCCGACGGCACCGTGCTCGACGGCGAGCTGCTCGCGTGGGACGCCGACGGCGTGATGGCGTTCGCGTCACTGCAGCGGCGGATAGGGCGCAGGCGCGTCAGTGCGCGGCTGCTGGCCGAGGTGCCGGTGCGGCTGCTCGCCTACGACCTGCTCGAGCGACACGGCACGGACCTCCGCAACGAGCCACTGGCGGTGCGGCGTCGGGCGCTCGAGACCCTGCTCGACGCGGCGCCCGACGCGCTCGGCGTCTCGCCACTGCTCGCCGCACCCGACTGGCCCGCGCTCGCAGTCGCGCGTGACGACGCCCGTGCGCGCCGGGTCGAGGGCCTGATGCTCAAGCGCGTCGGCTCGCCTTACCGCGTCGGGCGGGTACGCGGCGACTGGTGGAAGTGGAAACTCGCGCCGCTGACGCTCGACGTCGTGATGCTCTACGCGCAGCCGGGCCGCGGCCGGCGTGCGAACCTCTACACCGATTACACCTTCGGGGTGCGCGACGGCACCGCGCTGGTGCCGATCGCAAAAGCCTACTCGGGGCTGTCGAACGACGAGATCACGCGCCTCGACCGCTGGATACGCGCGCACACCACCGAGCGCTTCGGCCCGGTGCGTGCCGTCGATGCGGTGCAGGTGTTCGAACTCGCCTTCGAGGGCATCGCCCGGTCGTCGCGTCACAAGTCGGGGCTTGCGCTGCGTTTTCCACGCGTCGTGCGCCGGCGCGAAGACCTCGGACCCGACGATGCCGACACGCTCGCCGATGCGCGCGCACTGCTTGCAGGCGCCGATGAGGGCTGAGTCGCAACGCCGGCGCCCGGACACGCCACCCGACCCGCATTTCGTCGCGCGCGTCGAGGCGTGGTTCGCACGCACCGACCGCACCGTGTCGGCTTTCCAGCGCGACACGTGGGCGGCGCAGCGCGCGGGTCGTTCCGGCCTGGTGCACTCGCCGACCGGCAGCGGCAAGACGCTTGCGGCGTGGCTGGGCCTGGTCGCGCGCTGGCCCGGCGGTGTGCCCCGCACCGGGCTGCAGGTGCTGTGGATCACGCCGCTGCGCGCGCTTGCCGGCGATACGGTGCGCCAGCTGCAGGGCGCGCTCGACGCGCTCGGCGTCGATGCCCGCGTCGCGCTGCGCACCGGTGACACGCCGTCGGCCGAGCGTGCGCGGCAGAAGCGAAAGCCGCCGACCACGCTCGTCACGACGCCGGAAAGCCTCGCTGTGATGCTGTCTGGCGCCGACCGGGACGCGCTGTTCGCGCAGCTCGACGCGCTCGTCGTCGATGAATGGCACGAGCTGCTCGGTTCCAAGCGCGGCGTGCTGCTGCAGCTGTGCCTGGCGCACCTGCGCGCGCGCTTGCCGGCGCTGCTGACGTGGGGACTGTCGGCGACGCTCGGCAACCTCGACGAGGCGCTCGCGGTGCTGCTGGGTCCCGACAATGACGGCGCGCTGATCCGCGGCGAGACGCGCCGCGAGGTGCGCATCCACGCGCTGCTGCCGAAGCAGATGGCGCGCTTTCCGTGGGCCGGCCACCTCGGGCTGGCCGACCTCGACGCGGTGATCGACACGCTGGACCGCGACGGTACGACACTGCTGTTCACCAACACCCGCGCGCAGGCCGAGCTCTGGCACGAGGCGCTGTGCAACGCGCGGCCTGACTGGCGCGACACGCTGGCGCTGCACCACGGGTCGCTCGACCGTGCGCTGCGCGAGGACATCGAGGCCCGCCTGCGCGCAGGTCTGCTGCGTTGCGTCGTGTGCACCTCGTCGCTCGACCTGGGCGTCGACTTCCAGCCGGTCGACCGGGTGCTGCAGGTCGGCAGCCCGAAGGGCGTCGCGCGGCTGCTGCAGCGTGCCGGGCGCAGCGGCCATCGCCCCGGCGCGGTCAGCGAGGTGCTCTGCGTACCGACACACGCGTTCGAACTCGTCGAGATCGCCGCCGCGCGTTCGGCCGCAGCGGCCGACCGCATCGAGGCGCGCACGCCGCCGGTCATGTGCCTCGACGTGCTCGCGCAGCACGCCGTCACGCTCGCGCTCGGCGGTGGCATCGCGCCGCAGGCGATGTACGAAGAGGCGCGTTCGACGCACGCGTTCGCGACGCTCGATGACCGTGCGTGGGCGTGGGTCATGGACTTCATCACGCGCGGCGGGCCGGCGCTCGAGGCCTACCCGCAGTTCCAGCGGGTCATCATCGGCGACGACGGTCTCGCGCGGGTGCATGACCGACGCATCGCGCGTCAGCACCGGATGTCTATAGGGACGATCAGCGCCGATGCGGCGATCACGCTGCGCTGGCACGGTGGCGGACGGCTGGGCAGCGTGGAGGAAAGCTTCATCGCGCGGCTGCGCCCCGGCGACCGCTTCCTGTTCTCCGGACGGGCACTGGAATTCGTGCGCGTGCGTGACATGGTCGCGTGGGTGCGCCTCGCGCGTGGTCGCCAGCGGATGGTGCCGCGCTGGCAGGGCGGGCGCATGCCGCTGTCGACGGAACTCGCCGACAGCGTGCTCGAACAGTTCGCGCGCGTGGCCGGCAATGGCGAGGGTGACATCCCCCCCGAGCTCGACCACCTCGCGGCAATGTTCGAACTGCAGCGGACGTGGTCGCAGCTGCCGGTGCCCGGACGACTGCTCGTCGAACGGGTGCACACGCGCGAGGGTGAGCACCTGTTCATCTATCCGTTCGCCGGCAGGCTCGTGCATGAGGGCCTCGCGACGCTGCTCGCGCACCGGCTCTCGAAGCGCCTTCCCGCGACGCTGGTACTGTCGGCCAACGACTACGGACTCGAACTGCTGTCGCCGGAGCCCCTGGACCTCGACGCGCATGACCTGCGTGCGCTGCTGGTCCGGGATGCGCTGCTCGAAGACCTGCTCGAATGCGTGAACACCGGGGAAGTCGCCCGCCGGCAGTTCCGTGACATCGCGCGTATCGCCGGCCTCGTGTTCCCCGGCTACCCCGGTGCCGGCAAGAGCGTCCGGCAGGTGCAGGCCTCGAGCGGCCTGATGTATGACGTGCTCGCGCGCTGGGATCCCGACAATCTGCTGCTCGACCAGGCGCGCCGGGAGATGCTGTCGCGGGAACTCGAGTTCAGCCGGCTCGACGCGACGCTCGAGCGGCTGGCCGGCGTGGACCTGTGCCTGCAGACGCCGCCGCGGCTGACCCCGCTCGCGTTTCCGTTGTGGGCCGAGCGGCTGCAGAACCGCGTCGTGTCCAGCGAGGACTGGCGCACGCGGGTGACGCGCATGGTCGAACGCCTCGAGGCGGCCGCCGATCGCGAGCGTGTGCCGCGATGATGACCGGCAGCCACCGGCATGGTCCGGCAGGCACGGCGGCGCCCGACGGCGCGCTGCCGGTCAGCCTCGGCGGCGAGACGCTGCTGCTGCACCCCGGGCGCGTGGTGATCTGGCCTGCCGCGTGCACGCTGTTTGCCGCCGACGTGCACCTCGGCAAGGAAGCGGTGTTTCGCGAGCGTGGCATCGCGGTGCCGGAGGGCGCGACGGATACGGATCTCGGGCGCCTCGCGGCGCTCGCGACGCGCCACGGGTGTGATCGCATCATCGTGCTCGGCGACCTGTTCCATGCGCTGCCGTCATCGTCGCAGCGACTCGTTGCCGCGGTCGACGCGTGGCTCGACGGCCTGGCGGGGATACGCGTGCAGGTCGTCGCCGGCAACCATGACCGCGCCGGCGTGCAGCGACGCTTCGCGCGGCTCGACTGGTTGCCCGAGGCGACCGTCCTCGGGCCGTTCGTACTGTGTCACGCGCCGCCTGAACCCGAAGACCATGCCGGTTTCGTGCTCGCCGGCCACCTCCATCCGTGCTGGCGGCTGCGACACGGCGGCGACCGGCTGCGCATGCCGGTGTACTGGGCGTCCGGTCAACGGCTGGTGCTGCCGGCGTTCGGCAGCTTCACCGGCGGGTGGAACGTGGCGCCGGGCCGCGGCGACCGCCTGTGGGTGGTCGGGCCCGACGCGGTCGTCGAAGTCCCCGTCACCGGTCGGCGACAGCGCTGAGGCGCATGCGCCGCATCACGGGAAGCGCTGCTATACTCACGCCCATGCGCATTTCATCAATACGCGCGCCGCTTGCCGCGGTGCTTGCCACGGCGGTGGCTGCCGTCACCGCCGGCTGTGCCGCGCTGGCACCGGACCCCCCCGACACCGTGGAGGCGCCGGAGCTGCTCGAACCCGTCGCCTTCGAACCGCGCACACCGCTGCAGACCCGGCGCTTTGAACTCGACGACCCGTCGCAGCGCGTCGTCGGCGAGCTTCAGGTGATCCGCACGCGCGACGACGACACCTTCGTCGACATCGCGCGCGCCTATAACCTCGGCTTCGAGGAACTCGTTGCCGCGAACCCCGACGTGGACCCGTGGCTGCCGGGCGAGGGCGCCGAGATCGTGCTGCCCACGCGCTTCATCCTGCCCGATGCGCCGCTCGAGGGTATCGTGATCAACACCGCGCAGATGCGCCTGTTCTGGTACCCGGAACGCGAAGAGGGTGACCCCGTCGTCGTATACACGCATCCGATCGGGATCGGCCGTATCGGTCGCGAGACGCCGACCGGCGAGGCGACCGTGATCGACAAGGCGACCGACCCGACGTGGTATCCGCCCGCATCGGTGCGCCGCGAGCATGCCGAGAAGGGCGACCCGCTGCCGGCGGTCGTGCCGCCGGGCCCCGACAATCCGCTTGGCCGGCACGTGTTCCGGTTGTCGATGCCGAGCTACCTGATCCACGGCACCAACAAGCCGCCGGGCGTCGGCATGCGCGTCAGCGCCGGTTGCGTGCGCATGTTCCCCGAGGACATCGAGGCGCTGTTCCCGCACATCGGGCGCGGCACGCCGGTGCATATCGTCAACCAGCCGCTCACCGCCGGCTGGCATGGTGACCAGCTCTACGTCGACGCGCATCCGCTGCTCGAGGAAGACGACCGCGACGCCGAACGGCTCATCGTCGCCACCGTCGAGCGCGCGATGGCGCTCGCCGGGCAGCCGCTCGGCACCGTCGACTTCAGCCGCGCCGCGGCGCTGCTCGAGGACGGCCAGGGCCTTGCACTGCCGGTACTGCGCACCAGCCCGGGTGCCGCGCACCATGTCGCTGCGGCGCGGCGTATCGAGAACATCATCGAAGGCCACTCGCCTGTCGACGCCGACGAGCTCGCCGCCGAGGTCGACGGGGTCGCCCGTGCCGGCGGCAGCGGCGGTCACGACTAGCTCCGCGCACGCCGCTTCCGCATCTGTTCCTTGATGAACGAGTGGCTCAAGGTGATGCTCGAGGAGCTCGAGCGCAAGCGCGCCGAGGCGCGTGACGCGCGCGACGAGCAGGCCAGGCGCGAACATGCCCCCGACGGGAGTGCCGGAGGTCACGACGCCGGTGACGATGACGGTAGCACCGATGGCGCCACCGATTGATTCCGCTCCGCGACGATAACCCGACCGAACTCGTGCCGTACGTCAGTCGTGCGGTACTGGTGCTCTGTGTACTGACCTTCGGCTGGCAGCTCACGCTGGACCCGCGGGCCGCGGCGATTGCGATCCACGCGCTCGGCATGATCCCGGCGGTGCTGTTCGGGCGCGCCGAGCTGCCCCCCGAGGCCGCGTGGATCGCACCGTCGCTGACGGTCGTCACGTCGATGTTCCTGCACGGCGGGCTCTGGCATCTCGCGGGCAACATGCTCTACCTGTGGGTGTTCGCGAACAACATCGAGGACCATTACGGGCACGCGGGTTTCGTCGTGTTCTATCTGGTCTCCGGGGTTGCAGCGGCGCTCGCGCAGGCGGTGCCCACGCCCGACAGCGCGGTGCCGATGATCGGCGCCAGTGGTGCGGTCTCCGGTGTGCTCGGTGCCTACGCGGTGCTGTATCCGCGGTCGCGCATCCTCGTGCTGATTCCGCTGCCGTTCCTGCTGCAGCTGCTGCGGGTGCCGGCCGCGGTGCTGCTCGCGCTGTGGTTCGGCCTGCAGCTGCTGATGTCGGTGGGTGCGCCGGACGCGGGCGTCGCGTTCCGCGCCCATATCGGCGGCTTCATCGCGGGCGTGCTGCTGGCGTTCGTGTGGCGGGGTCGCCGCCGGCGCCGCTGACCGGGAGCCGCTACACTTCGAGCCCGCTATCGCGACATGGAGGACGTGATGAACGAATCCCGCGTGCGTGACCGTATCGCAGAGCTCTCGCGCGAGGCGCGCGTGGTGCTCGTGCGCTCGGGCGTGACCGACCTGCGCGACGTCACCGCGAAGCTCGAACGGGCCGGTATCGCGTGGCGTGAACTGCCGATGCCGATGGGTGACCCCGACAGCCGCGCCGCGTTCGACCGGCTGCGCGAGTGGACCGGCAGCCGGACGCTGCCGCAGTGCTTCGTCGACGGTCGTTTCGCCGGCGGGCCGGTCGAGCTGTTCGAGCAGCTCGGCCTCGGTGGCACCCCGGCCGGCGGCCAGCGTCTGCAACGCCCCGCGCAGGTGATCGGGTGGGCGGGCCTGCTGCCGTTCCTGGTCGGCGGACTGTGCGTGACGCTCGGCATCGACCGGCTGCTCGGCTACGACACCTCGCTCACGCTGGTCGGTTACGGCGCGATCATCCTGTCTTTCCTCGGGGCCACGCACTGGGGCATGGCGCTCGCGGGCCCGTTCCGGGCGTTCCGCGCGCGGCTGCTGCTCGGCGTGTCGGTGCTGCCGGCGCTGCTCGCGTGGTTCGCGCTGCTGCGCCATCCCGACTCGCCGGCCGGCGCGCTGCTGCTGCTCGCGTTCGGGTTCGCGGCGCTGTATGCGTACGAACGCTGGGTGCTCGGCGTGCAGGTACTGCCCGGCTGGTACCTGGCGCAGCGCCTGCTGCTGTCGGGGGTCGTCGTCGTGGTGCTGCTCGGGGGTGCGCTACGCGTCTGGCTGATCGGCTGACCCCAACATCTTGGGGTCGGGCGTGCGTACGACACAACGTGTGGGTATGATGCGTCTTTCATCGCCGGATGCGCGACGATGGACGCCGGGTCCCTGGAAAGCTGGAGTACCGCGCTCGCGGCGGCGCCGTCCGCCACGTCCGATGCTGTCCCGGCGGCCCGCGGCACGGTCACCGGGTTCATCGGTCGGACCCGGCGCGGCCCCGTCAACCAACCGGTCCGCGTCGAGGACCTGGCCGCCTTCACGCGGATCTTCGGCGGCCCCTCGCCCGATACCGAGCTGCCGCGCATGCTCGCGCAGTATTTCGACAATGGCGGTCGCAGCGCGGTCGTCGTGCGCGTCATCAACGGCGGGCGCAGCGCGACGATGTCGGTGCCGGCCGGTGCATCGCAGCTGCGCCTGCGGGCACGCGACCCGGGGCGGCACGAGTGGCTGCGCGTCTCCGTCGACCACGACCAGCTCGAATCCGACCCCACGCGGTTCAACCTCGTCGTGCAGCGGCTCGGCGACGGGCAGGACCACCGCGTCGTCGACCAGGAAATCTTCCGCCGCCTGAGCGTCCATCCCGGCGAACCCGACTACGTCGGCGACGTGCTCGCACGCTCCCAGCTCGTGCGCCTGCTCGAGCCGGCCCCGTCGGAGCGCCCGGAGCGCACCGTGAACGCCCACGGCGTCGTCGGCTACATCGCGCTTGGCGCTGACGGCGACGATGGCGCGCCGCTCAGCGACTACGACCTCACCGGCTCGGCGGCGGACGCGACGGGCCTGTTCGCGCTCGCCGCGGTCGAGGGCCTGTCGCTGGTCTGCGTGCCGCCGCTCGCGCCGGGCCGCGATCTCGGTCCGACCGCGCTCGCGGTCGCCGAGCGGTTCTGCCGCCAGCGCGGCGCGATGCTCGTGTTCGATCCGCCGCAGGCGTGGCGCGATGGCCGGGATGCGCTGCGCGGTCTGCCGCGGCTCGGGTTCTCGAGCGCCAACGCGATCACGTATTTCCCGCGCCTGCGCGAGCGGCGCGAAGGCGGCGGGCCGGTCCCGGCCGCCGGGGCGTTGGCCGGGCTGCTCGCGCGCAACGATGCGAGTGCCGGCGTCTGGCGCCCGCTGGATTCGCTCACCGGTGTCGTGCGCGGCGGGCTGACGGTGGCCGGCGATCTCGCCGATGGCGAGGTGCAGGCGCTGCGCCGGCACGGCGTCAACGTCATCGTGCGCACCGGCGCCGGACAGTGCGTGCTGCGTGGCGACGTGACCTTCGCCGGCCACAGTGCGCGGGTGCCCGAGTGGCGCAGCCTCACGCGGCGGCGGCTCGCGCTGCACGTGCTGAACACGCTCAGTCACGCAACCCGCTGGCTGCTGTTCGAGCAGTGCGACCCGGTGCTGTGGGCGCGGGTCCGCCACCAGGTCGGCGGGTTCCTGCAGCAGCTGCACGAGGCCGGGGCGTTCGCGGGGCTGCATCCGGAACAGTCGTGGTTCGTGAAGTGCGACGCCGACACGGTCGTGCTCGACGCGCGCGGACAGCCGCGGCTCAACATCGTCCTCGGCATCGCGCTCAGCCGCCCGGGCGAATTCCTGATCTTCAACATCGCGCACCGCGTCGAGGGCTGCCGCATATCGGCAATGCCGGTGACGCGTTCGCTGTCGCTGTCGGCCTGAGCACTGTCGACGTTTCGCCAGTCCAACCGGACTCGCCACGGCTGACGACGTAAAGGTGTGCACGGCGGCGCTGATCTGGGCGGGCTTGTTGTCGCTGGCTTGAGGTCAGCGTGGCGGCGGTGGCCAGCGTCTCAGATCAATATCTCGCCCACGCCCGGAATAAGTCATTGCCCCTTCCATCCCTTCGGTGTGATGCTGGATGAACTGGACAATGTCGGCAGGCGCCCAATATCCTCCGGAATAAGGTGATGCTGTCCGGCTGGCGTGAAATCGACGCGATGGGCTGCCGCGCGCAGGAACGCATCCTCTTCGTGGTCGACCAGCCTGCCGGGCGACGCCAAAACGCGCCAAGCTTGCTCTGTGAAGGCCTGATGGTGATGGCGAAATAACTGCCCGACTGGGACAGATTGGGGAAAACTCGAACTACTCCCGCGGGAACGACCGGGCCAGATCGAAGGCTTTATCGACTATCTGCGCGTGCGATTCGTCATCGAGAGGCTCGATACCGTACTTGAGAGAGCAGGCTAAAGGAGATCCGCCATGTCATCCGTCAAAGACGCCGCCCGCGCCATCGTCGACAAGCTCCCGGAACAGGCAACCTGGGACGATCTGATGTACGAGCTCTACGTCAAACAGAAGATCGAGGCCGGCCTCAAGGCGGTCGACGAAGGCCGTACAGTACCGCACGAAGATATAAAGGACCGGCTGCTTGCACGCAAGACGCAATGAGGATCGAGTGGACGGTCTCGGCCGAGGCCGACCTCGACGAACTCTTCGACTACATCGCCCGTGACTCAGCCGTCTACGCCGAGCGCTTCGTCGACCGTGTCCTCGAGTCCGTCGCGAAGCTCGCCGATCAGCCGAAGATGGGCCGCGCGGTGCCTGAGACCGACTCCGACGTCCGCGAGCTCATCTTCCGCAAAAGCTACCGCATCATCTATTTGTTGCACGACGACTGCGTGCAGGTCCTTGCAATCATTCATGCCGGCCGTGACCTGGAAAGCGCGCCGACTAAGCCGTGGGATCTGATTTAGCGGTGCCGATCATGTTCAGTTCGCGTTGAAACCTGGTACCTGAGCCGCATGCCAGCACCGTCGACGATGCCGGATACCTGATTTAGGAACCCCACGGCGCGCTCATCTGGCGGATGCTTGCACACGACGCTGATGAGCATGCCCCGGCAGCACGAAAATCACCAGTGGATCAGGTCGATCCCGTCGAGCATCTCGTGGAAGGTGTAGCCGCGCGCGGTGGTCGAGGCGATGACCTGTTCATCGGCTCCTGAAGGCGGATCGGCGCTCCAGTCGCCGCCCCGGCGCGCGCCGAAGGCGTCGAAACTCAGCCGCGCGAGCAGGCCCCCGCTCTCATCGGTGATCGCCGCCACGCTGCCCAGGTGGTCGGCGTGCAGGTAGCGCGTCTCGTGGTTGTAGTCGCTGCGGCGCAGGTGCGCCGCCACCGTCTCGCCGGCGGCGACGATGTAGTGGCGGTGCTCGGTGCCGTGGGGGCCGGAGACGCGCTCGTAGAGCCCGCCGGCGATGTAGAGCGTCTCGGTGCTCTGTCCGCCCTCGGTGGCGACCTGGCGAAAGCGCG
>PWYM01000293.1 GCA_003567855.1 Gammaproteobacteria bacterium
CCATACTTCAGGTGACGCCGCGCGGCTTTGGCCGCGCGGCGTTTTACCGGCGCGTGGAGCAGGGCATGGCGACTTCCCCTTACCGGCACATCCTCGTACACATCGACGGCAGCGACGAGCGCGCGCGCAGCGCGCTGGACGCCGCGATCGCGCTCGCCGAGACGTCGGGCGCGAAGCTGCGCGTCGTCGACGTGCTGCGCCCGCCGCCGGGGCGCCTGTTCCGCAGCGCCGAGCGCGACTACCGCCAGCTTCTTGTCGAGGGCCGGCGTGATGCGCTGCACGAGCTTTGCCGCGACGTCGTCGGCGACGCCGCGTCGTGGGAAGTCGACGTGCGCGTCGGCGCGGCCGCGGTGGAGATCATCCGCGAGGTCCTCGCCGATGATGTCGACCTGGTCGTGCGAGCGGCCGAGGGCCGCGGCGTCGGCCGGCTGTTCGGCGGCACCGACATGGCGCTGCTGCGCAAGTGTCCGTGCCCGGTGCTCATCGTACGCCCGGGGCGCGAGCGATTGCGGCGCGTCGTCGCGGCCATCGACCCCGACATGGACGACGATGTGCGCGAGTCGCTGAACCCGGCAATCATGCGCACCGCGGGCCACCTCGCGAAGCTACACGGCGCGACGCTGGATGTCGTACACGCGTGGTACCTCGTCGGCGAGGACGTGATCCGCAGTGGCGCCGAAGGCCTCGGCCCGGAGCAGTACCGCGAGCTGCTGCGCGTCGAGCGCCGCCATCACCTCGAAGCACTTGGCCGCGAGATCGAACCTTTCGGCCTGTCGGTAGACGACCCGCGGGTGCACGTGCTCAAGGGCGCGCCCACGGAGGTGATCCCCGAGACTGTCGAGCAGATCGATGCCGACCTGCTGGTGATGGGCACGGTCGGGCGCGTCGGGCTGCCGGGGCTGCTGATCGGCAATACCGCCGAGACCATTCTCGGCCGCGTCGGTTGCGCGGTACTGGCGATCAAGCCCGAGGGCTTCCAGACGCCGGTCGAGCCGGCGTCGCCGGAAGCGCCGCGAAAGCCGGGCGCGCCGTAAGCCCGATGGGGCAATGCCCGGCCGAGCGTGCAGTGCGCGGCCAGCTCCGCGCGTTCTCTTGCCCAACTGTTGCCAAGGTATGGAAAATATGAAAACAAACCGATGAATGGGCCGGTGTTTCCATCCGGGCCGAGGTGTCGCTCTGGCAGGTAAAAGAACATGGACCCCTTGTCACCCTCGCTCCGCTCTTGTGTATCCGCTGTTGCCTGCGTATCCGTGCTGGCGATTTCCAGTGTCGCCAGCGGCCCCGTCGCCCTGGCTGCGGATCAAGCACGCGAGGGCGGTCACGAGGGAGACCCGTCGACCCGGCAGCAAGTCGACACGATGGTGGTCATCGGGCGGCGCTGGGGCATAGACCCGGCACAGCGCGAGAGGACGCAGACCACGACCGCCGTGTTTCGCGAAGAGGCTGCACTGCAGCACGCGACGGTCGCCTTCGATGCCCTGAGGCATACGCCAGGTCTCGCCATCACCCAGCGCACCGGTTTTCTCGGCACCGGCATGAACAGGCTCAGTATTCGCGGACTCGGTGCATCGGGTCCGTCGGGAGTACAGGTTTACGTCGACGGCAGGCCTGATCCAACGGCAAGTTTCGTCCATCCGATCGGACAGGCCTACACCATGGGGGAAGTGCAGTCGCTGGAGATCATTCATGGGCCCTCACCCGTGCTGCACGGCTCCGGAAAGGCCGGTGTCGTCAACGTTCAGACCGTGACCCCGAAGCCCGGTTACTCGGGTTATCTGCGCGCCTCGGTCGGCACGAAAGGCACCACCGAGAACATGGTCATGGCCAGCGTTGCGGGCGAGCGCGGTTTTCTCCGCGCCAGCGGTTCCTACAGGCGCACGGATGGCGCGATCGAGGAGACCGACGCCCGCGTGGCCACCGGTCAGTTGCGTGGCCGCTATCACCTCGATGAACGGTGGTCGCTGACTGGTGGCATCAGTCATAGCGATGACACGTTCGCGACGCCGGGAGAAATCGACGTGTTTGGCCCGTTCGGAAGCCCCGGCACGGAAACCCTCGACCTGGTGCAGACTGCGGCCGACGTGGTGATCGAAGGCAGGTTCGAGCGCGCGGAAACTTCGCTGCAGCTATGGGGCTTCAAGCTCGATCCGCGCAGCCAGGCCGTGCCGCCCGGTGTCTCGCGCGCGGATATCCACGAGACCGGAGCCCGCTCTCGCACGCTGGTCGAGCTTCCTCGTGGCTACGAGATGACGGCAGGTGCGGACCTGCTGTATGCGCGCGCGCGTAATACGCCGCCGCCGCCGCCGGGGATCAGCCTGCCCCCACCGGGTGCTCCGGAGTTGCGTGCCAGCAGTCGCGAAATAGGCCCCTACGTGCAGTTATCGGGGCCCATCACGCCGGCCCTCTCCTGGACCGGGGGCGTACGTATCGTCAACCACAGCGAATACGGCACCGAACCGGCAGGCGAGCTCGGGATGCGCCTGAACCCCGGCGCAGACAGCCCCGACCATCCCATGCGCAACACGGCGTTCCGCGTCCGAGCCACGCGTGGCTACCAATCTCCGCCCCTGCAGCAGCTTTTCGGTATCTTTATCGGCGGTCCTGCAGGGCCGTCGAACCCGAACCTGAAGCCGGAGACACTCGACCAGATCGAGCTGGGCTGGAATCAGCGGTTTGCAGGCGGCGAAGTGGACATGGTCGTTTTCGTGCAGAGCGCCGACGACCTTGTGCAACCGGTCGGCGGCCCGCCACCGCCGCCGCCGCACCTGCGCAACGTCGGCAGCTTCACCCATCGCGGGCTAGAGCTGCGAACGGTCCTGCGCCCCCACTCGAGGCTGGCCCTGACCCTCGGTGGCACGACCCGGGATCTGAGTGACGGCATCATCCGTGAGCCTCACCACACACTGGACGCGGCGCTGATGGCCAGCCTGCTGCCGTATCGGGACCTGACGTTACGGCTCAGTGGTCGGGCTGCTTTCGATACATTCGATCTTGACGATACCGGCCAGCGCACGCGGCTGTCGAACTACTTCGTGGCCGATCTCAACCTCATGTACCGTGCGAACGAGCACGTCAAGCCCTTCCTGCGCATCAACAACCTCACCGACTCGAGCTACGAGACCTGGTTCGGCATACCGATGCCGGGCATCACCGCGTTGGCCGGCGTGACGGTCGAGTTCTAGCCCGTGCGCCGGTGATCGCCTCCCGGGCGACTGAATGCCTGCCAGTTCAGTTGTCGGTGGCCGCGTCGGATACGGACCCACCAGTGCGTGCTGCGGGCGTGCCCGTGGTGGTGATTTCGGTGAGCCGATCGGCCAGCGTCCGGATCGCCTGCACACCGGGGCTGTTTGCGTCGAAATCGATGGGTGCCTTCGCCGCGCGTTCCGCTTCGACGAAACGCGAATCGGCGGGTACCGTGGCGACGATCGGCATGTCGTGGCGGCTGCAGAAGGCCGCGATGGCCTGCGAGTCTGCGTCGCTCGCCACCTTGTTGGCTACTACGAACACGTGCGGCACCTCGAGCTCGCGCGCGAGCCTGCAGGTACGCGCCGCGGCTTCGAGGGAGCGATAGTAGGGTTCGGCGACGACCAGCATGATATCGACGTTGCGTGCGGTGCCGCGCTTGAGGTGTTCGAGGCCGGCCTCCATGTCCGTGATGGTGTGCTCGCCGACTGCGCTCATCTCGGCAATGAGCCCGCGCACTGCTCGATGGGATGCGCACATGCAGCCGCTGCCGGCGCTGCCATCAGGCGGATGCCCCATGACGATGAGCTTGATGTTGTCTGGCGCGCCCACGCTGTAACGTTCGAGCACCTCGCTTTCGGGGTGCGTCAACTCGAGACGACGGGTTCCGTCCGGATCTTCCTTGATTCGCATGATGTTGGGCGGAATGAACGGAATGCCTTCGATACGCGCCTGTTCCACGCCGAGCATCAGCGCCAGGTTGGGATTCGGGTCGCCATCGATTGCCAGAACGCCGGCGCCACGGTCGGCCAGTACACGTGCGAGCGTACCGGCGATGGTGGTTTTTCCGGCGCCCCCCTTGCCTACGGTTGCAATCTTCATCACGCTTCCTCGATACCCAATGGTCGAAAAAACATACCATCCTGCCGGTACGCGTGAAAGCAGCGACCCGGCGGCGCATCGGTCCCGGTTCACCGCCGCGGAGCGCGCGATCTCAACCTAACAGATTCTCGGCAGCTGTTCCCCGACCAGCATGTCGACGATGCGTTCGCCTCCGAACCCGGTGTCCATGATGACGCTGCCGGCCGGGCCCTCGGTCACCTCGCCGATCAGGGCTGCGTGCTGGCCGGCCGGCTGCGCGCGCATCGCCGCCAGCGCTGCCTGGGCGTCCTCGGCAGGCACCGCGGCGACCAGCACGCCTTCATTGGCGTAATAAAGTGGATCGAGGCCGAGCAGCTCCGAGACACCGCGTACCGCCTCACGCACCGGAATTGCGGACTCGTCGATCCGGATGCCGACGCCCGCGGAGTCGGCGAACTCGTTGAGTACCGTTGCTAGGCCGCCGCGCGTGGCGTCACGCAGGCAGTGCACCCGGATGCCCGCCGCCAGCAGTGACTGCACCAGCGCGGCGAGGGGCTGCGTGTCGCTCCGGATCGGCACCTCGAGCGCGAGGTCGTCACGCGCGGCGAGAATCGCCACGCCGTGATCTCCGATATGGCCATTGACAAGTAGGCGGTCCCCCGGCCGCGCCCGAGCCGCCGAAATATTCACATCGGCGGGAATCACGCCGATGCCGGCGGTGTTGATGAACAGCTTGTCCGCCGCGCCGCGGTTGACGACCTTGGTGTCACCGGTGACGATCGCCACGCTGGCCGTTTCGGCCGCCGCGCGCATCGAAGCGGCGACGCGGCGCAGTTCGGCGGCGGGAAAACCCTCTTCAATGATCATGCTGCAGGTCAGGTACAACGGTCTCGCGCCGGATACAGCAAGGTCATTGACCGTTCCATTGACCGCCAGTGTGCCGATATCTCCCCCTGGGAAGAACAGCGGGTCGACGACGTACGAGTCGGTCGTGAACGCCAGCCGGTCGCCGCTGCGCGCGAGTTCTGCCAGCGGGAAACGCGCCTGGTCCTCGAGTGGCGCCAGCGCCGGATTGTCGAACGAGCCGACGAATACGTCGTCGATGAGGTCACGCATGGCCCGGCCACCACTGCCGTGCGACAGGGTGATCGTGTCGCCGCGCAACTTGCCGCTGCGTGCCCGGGGAGACTTGCGCGGGGGCGCACCGCGCCCATCGCTCATGAGCTGCCGGCTCCGACAGGCTGCCGTCCGGCAGCAACGGCCTCGCGTTGGCGCACCACTTCGGCGAGATCGATTCGACCGTACTGGTAGACCGCTGCACAGGCGCCTTCCGAGGAGACCATCAGCGAGCCAAGCGGGGTCTCGGGTGTGCAGGCGGTGCCGAACACCTTGCACTGCCACGGCTTGATGACGCCCTTGAGGACCTCGCCGCACTGGCAGGACTTCGGATCGGCAATCTTCAGGTTCGGCACCGAGAACCTGCGCTCGGCATCGAGATGGGCGAAGGACTCGCGCAGGCGTACGCCGGAATGGTCGATGGAGCCAAGGCCGCGCCACTCGAACCACGGGCGCAGCTCGAAAACACGGTGTATCGCCTCCAGCGCCACCCGGTTGCCCGCGTGCGGTACGAGGCGCTGGTACTGGTTCTCGACCTCGCAGCGGCCTTCGGCAAGCTGCTTCACGACCATCCAGACCGACTGCAGGATGTCGATCGGTTCGAAGCCGGCAATGACCAATGGCCTGTGATAATGGCGGGCGATGAACTCGTATGGTGAACTGCCGATCACCATGCTGACATGCCCCGGTCCGAGAAACCCGTCCAGCGAGAGGTCCGGCGAGTCGAGTATGGCCTTGATGACGGGAATGATCGTGATGTGATTGCAGAACACCGAGAAGTTTTCGATGCCTTCCGCTTCCGCCTGAAGCACGGTCAGCGCCGTCGATGGCATGGTCGTCTCGAAGCCCAGTGCGAAGAACACGACCTCGCGATCGGGATGCGCCCGCGCCAGCGCCAGGGCATCCATTGGCGAATAGACCATGCGTACGTCCGCGCCCTCGGCCTTGGCCTGCAACAGGCTCTTTCTGGACCCGGGTACGCGCATTGCGTCACCGAAGGTCGTGAATATGACGTTGGGGTGTTCAGCGAGCGCGACGCAGTCGTCGACCCGGCCCATCGGCAGGACGCACACCGGGCAGCCCGGGCCGTGCACGAGCTCGATGGCTTCCGGCAGCAGCTGCGCGATACCGTACTTGAATATGCTGTGGGTGTGTCCGCCGCAGACTTCCATGAGCTGCAGCGGTCGCCCCCCGGGCCGGGGTATTTTCGTTACCAGCGTGTTGATGTGGCGGACCAGGGCCTTTGCCTTGGCCGGGTCGCGGAATTCATCGATGAACTTCATGTCGAGCGCGCCAGGTCACCGCGCCGGTCGGCGAGCAGCGTATGCACCAGATCCCAGACGATATGGTAGATGGTCACGTGAACCTCCTGAACACGATGAATGCTGTCGGACGCGACCACCAGGCAGTGGTCGAGGTGCTGCGAGCGCGCCATCGCGCCGCCATCACCACCCGCCAGGCCGATGGTCGCGAGTCCCAGCCCGTGTGCCTTGGCAAAGGCGGCCAGCAGGTTGTCCGAGTTGCCGCTGGTGGAGAATCCGATCAGCCCATCCTGCGGTCGGCCGTGCGCGACGAGCTGGCGTGCGAACACGTGCTCGAAACCCACGTCGTTGCCGATCGCGGTCACCATCGCGTTGTCGTCGGCCAGGTTGATCGCGGACAGCGCCGGGCGGCCCGCCGTGACCGGATGCATGAACTCGACGGCGAAATGGGCGGCGTCGCAGCTGGAACCGCCGTTGCCCATGCTCAGCAAGCGGCCCCCGCGCTGGTAGACGGCAGCGATGGTCCGGGCAACGGCAACAACGGCCTCGCCGTTCCCGGCGAAAAACGCCCGCTTGGTGTCGACGCTGTGCGCGGCCTTCTGATGCAGCGAACCCAGCAGACCTTCGTCAACGGCCTTGCTGTCCTGCGAATGGCCGTGCAGGAAAGGATAGAGTGCCTGCAGCTCGTCGTTGCTCATCGGGCTCGGTCGAATGCATGCATCGCCTCGAGCTCGGCATCCATTTCGCCGAGCTCGCGCAACAGTTCCAGCGTCTTTTGCGCCTCTTCCTCGTCGATGCGGCTCATCGCGAATCCGACGTGAATGAGTACCCAGTCCCCGATACAAGCCTCCGGCGGGTGCGCCTCGTCGACGATACAGGCGATGTTGATCTTGCGACGCACGCCGCCAACGTCGACAGTGGCGAGTCGATGCTCGGGATCATCGACCGTGATAATGCGGCCCGGTATACCTACGCACATTCCTGATTGCCTCTTTGAGCGGGCGAAACCTGCATGGCCGCGGCCACGGCTGCCTGCCCGATACTGAGCCCGCCGTCGTTGGCCGGGAGCCGGTGGTGACGGTAGACGGTCAGCCCTCGACCCTGCAGCCGCGCGTGCAGCTGCTCATGCACCAGGGCGTTCTGCAACGTGCCGCCCGACAAGGCGATACGACCCTGCCATAGGTCACCATGTGTCGCTGACAGCGCGTCGATCATTGCCACGATCGCGTCGACCATGCCGGCGTGCATGCGCGCTGCAACGGTGCTGGCGGGCGTGCCCCGGTCCAGGTCGGCCAGCAGCGTCCGCCACATCGACTTCGACCTGATCAAGGCTAAACCCTCGGGGTCGCGATCGACAACTGTCTCGAAAGGATAACCGCGATCCGCCGCGGACGGCGCACTCGCCGCGAGCGCCTCGAGTTCGATGGCTGCCTGAGCCTCGTAGCTGATGCGCTGACGTACGCCGCAGACGGCTGCCACCGCATCGAACAGCCGACCGCAGGCGCTGGTCATAGGCGTATTGAAGCCACTGGCGATCATGCGGTCCAGGACCCCCAGCGGGCGCGCGGTGACATCGTCGAAGAACGGCAGGTGCCGGTAGCGGCGGGCGAGCGAAGGCCAGTCAAAATACTGTCGCAACGCGCTATAACCCATGCGCCACGGCTCGCGGACAGCCTGTGCCGCCCCCGGCATCGGCAGGGGTTCGAAAGCCGCCAGGCGCCTGGATTCGCGGTAGTTCACGAGCAGGAATTCGCCGCCCCAGAACGTGCCATCCGTCCCCCACCCGAGACCGTCGAGGGCAATACCGAGCACCGGCGGCGCGTCGAGCGGCACCTCGTTGTCCACCAGGCAGGCGGCGATATGAGCGTGATGATGCTGGACGTCGACGAGCGTCCGACCCTCCGCCTCTGCCAGCGTGCGCCCCTGTTTGCTCGACAGGTACTCCGGGTGCGTGTCGACGGCAACGATGGCCGGCGTGAATGCGAACAGCGACCGGAGCAGGGTCATGCTGCCGTCACGGGCCGCGCGGGCGGAGGCGTTCTCCAGGTCTCCAAGGTGTTGCGAGACCAGGGCCTGACCCTCGCGCAGCAGGCAGAAGGTGTTCTTGAGCTCGCCGCCGCAGGCGAGCACGGACGGCGCGGTTTCAAAACCCTCCGGCAAATGCAGCGGCGCAGGCGCATGACCACGCGCCCGGCGCAGCAGCAGGGGCGCACCGTCAACGCAGCGGGTGACCGAATCATCCACGCGGTTGACGATGTCGCGATCGTGGAACAACCAGGCGTCGGCGATACCATCGAGGCGCTCACGAGCCTCGCCGTTGTTGATGGCCTGCGGTTCGCCGCCGCGGTTGCCACTGGTCAGTACGATCGGAACATCGAGGTGGTCCATGAGCAGGTGATGCAGCGGCGAGTACGGCAGCATCACGCCGTAGCAATGCTGACCCGGTGCGACCGCGTCGGCCAGCCCGATATCGCGACGTGCGTGCAGCAGCACGATCGGCGCGGCCGGCTCCTGCAGGAGGCGTGCCTCTGGTTCGGACAGCCTGCAGATGCGTCTCGCCTCCGACAGATCACGCACCATCAGCGCAAACGGCTTGTGCGGCCGTCGCTTGCGTTCGCGCAGGCGTTCGACCGCGCGCGCGCTGGTCGCGTCGACCGCCAAGTGGAAACCCCCGATGCCCTTGATCGCAACCACGTGGCCGGCGCGGAGCAGCTCGGCCGCGGCAGCGATGCTCGGCATGGCGCCGGGTGCGTCCCGCGCGAGCACCCGGCCGTCGGCCGCCTCCAGCCAGAGATGCGGTCCGCAGTCCGGACAGGCAATGGGTTGCGCGTGGAAGCGCCGGTCCCCGGGGTCTTCGTATTCCAGTCGGCAGGAGTCGCACATGGCGAAAGCGGCCATGCTCGTATTGGCCCGGTCGTACGGGATCCGCTCGACGATGGACAGCCGGGGTCCGCAGTGCGTGCAGTTGCTGAAAGCATACCCGTGACGACGGGCGCGGGGGTCGAAAATCTCGGCGATACAGGCGGTACAGGTGGCGGCGTCCGGGCTGACCTGCGTGTGCGCCGGACCGTCCTGGCTCCGAACGATGTGGAAGCCGGCCCGGAGCGTATCCGACAGGGTGTGTCGCTCGATCGTGTCTATGCGTGCCAGCGGCGGTGTCTCGAGGGGCAGCGCGGTGACAAAGGCCTCGACGCGCGCCTTCGGGCCTTGAACGCGTATCCATACTCCAAGTGCATCGTTACGGACATCGCCATCCAGCCGGTGCGCCCGAGCGAGACGACAGACCATCGGACGAAAGCCGACACCCTGTACCGTGCCGCGCACCCGGATCCCGCAGGTCGCGTTTTCGCAGGCTCCGGTACCCGTCGGCTGTGTTGCACAGGTCATTCGCAAAAGGCTAGGTTATAGGTGTCGCGCGTGGCAAGCGCGGGTTCTCGAGGCGAAACGCGATTCGTATGCACTCGGCTGAGGCGCTGGAAAACAAGGCGAACCGGGTCCTGCGCATCGGGCAGCTGGCCAAGGCGCTCAATACGACGGCCAAGACCCTGCGCTTCTACGAGCAGATCGGCCTGCTGCCCGCGGCGACGCGGACCGCCGGGGGGTATCGCGTTTACGACGAGGCCGCAATCCGGCGAGTGCGACTCGTCCTTGCACTGCGCCGTATCAATCTGTCCATCGAGGAAGTCCGCGCGCTGCTGGAAAGCGATGAATCTTCGCCGCTGCGGTTGCGACTCGTTTCGCTGCTGCAGGAGAGGTTGCGCCAGGTCGAGCTTGACCTCGGCGTACTCCAGGGCCAGCGCGACGACCTCGCCGCGCGCCTGGATAACCTGCTGGCCACGCCGCGCGTTCGGCCTGCGGACTGCGTTTGCGAAGCACTCTCCGGCGCCTGTACCTGCGGCCGGTACGTCGACCACCGTGGCCCGTAGTGCGTGCGCCATGCCGATCAGGCGGCGTCCAGGCCCCTGCGGCGCTTGACCTTGCCGTAACGGGAAGGTGTAGATGTCTGGTTCATGAATGAAGTGGATGATAGCCGCGAGCGGCCGCTGACCAGCGCACATACACCCAGGTTCGCGCTCGAGCCGGGCCCGATCAATGAAGTTCACGTCTTCTGGCTGGCCGGCATGAGCTGCGACGGATGTTCCATCGCCACCGTGGGCGCGCAGAACCCGTCGGTCGAGCAGCTGCTGAACGCGCAACTCCCGGGGCTGCCGAGGGTGGTATTGCACCACCCGGTGCTGAGCGTGGAAGCCGGCGAGAGATTCATCGAACCCTTCAGCAAGGCCGCGCAGGGCAGGCTTGGTGCGCCGTACGTGGTGGTCTACGAGGGCTCGGTCGCCGACGAGCGCATCGCGGCGAGTTTCGGTGGCTACTGGTCCGGCATGGGTGTACGGCCCTCCGAGGACGGCAGCCTGCAGCCCAAGCCCACGGCGCATTGGCTGCATGAGCTGTCGCAGCATGCCACGGCAACGATCGCGATCGGCACCTGTGCGACCTGGGGGGGGGTCCCTGCCGCCGCGGGCAACGTGACCGGCTCGATGAGCGTCATGGACTACCTCGGCAAGGAGTACGTCAGCGCTATCGGCCTGCCGGTCATCAATATCCCCGGGTGTTCACCGGTCGGGGACAACTTTACCGAGACGGTCGCCACCGTCCTGATGTTCCTCGCCGGTGTCGGCCCGCTGCCCGAGTTCGACGAACTCGGCCGCCCCGCCTGGCTGTTTCGCAATACCGTGCACCGCGGCTGCACGCGCGCGGGCTACTACGAGGAGGGCACGTTCGCCAAGTCTTACGGTGGCAAGGAGTGCCTCGTCGAGCTCGGCTGCTGGGGGCCTGTTGTGCAGTGCAATATCGTTTCTCGTGGCGCACTCGGTCATGCCGGCGGCTGCATGGAGACGGGTGGCATCTGCATCGGCTGCACGATGCCGGGTTTCCCGGACGCGTTCGCACCGTTCTACAAGGCCCCCCCGGGGAAAACCCTCTCCGGAACGACCAGCAGGCTCACGGGCAGCTTTATCCGGCCGTTGCGCCGCTTCTCCCAGCGGAACAGGAACCTGACCGCTCGCTGGCGCAAGCAGGGCGATGTGCCCAGCGGGTGGGGGCACGTGAAACCGGCAGGCGGGTTGAGCCGTGCCATGCACTATTTCTACGAGCGAATCCAGTACGCGGGCACCCGTTTCTCGCCCGGCTCGAATCGTCAGCGCAAGCTGCAGGCGAGCGCCCATGCCTACATTCGCGAGGCCGAGGACAAATTGCGCGACACGCAGGTCGAATCATGAGTGCCGAGACCATCATGTCCTGGTGGCTGGCCTGGCTCGGCCTGGCCGGCGTGCTCGTTGCTGTCGTCGCGGCGTTGCTGCTCGCGATCATCGTCCAGGCGCGCAGCATCGGCAGGCTCGCCGGGTCGGTGCTCGACGTGGTGGGTGAAATCGAGGTCAACACGCGGCCCGTCTGGCAGCTCAACGCGACCAACCGGGTCGCCGCCGAGCTCGCCGCCGGCGCGGAAAGCATCGCTGGCGACGCCGAGGAGGCGGTATCCGCCTTGACCCATACCTCCCCGACTTCCGGGGGCGGGGGCTGACATGTCCGGAGAAGCGCAGCAGACGGCCGAACTGATGTGGTGGATCGCGCTGGCGCTGGGTGTGGTCGTGGCGCTGGTCGTTGCTGGCCTGCTGGCATGGATCCACCGCGAGGCCGGTGTCATCCTGGGTCATGTCAGCGAGATATGGAACGTCGGCCAGCGCGTGGCCAACAATACCGTGCATGTGCCATTGCTTTTTGCGACCAATGCGCTGGCGGCCCGCATGCTCGACGCCACGCAGCGCATCTCCCGCGCCGCCGCCAGCCTGGATGAAAATGCCCGGCATTCATCCGGCTGACCCGGCCGGCATCGCCGAGAAAGCGTCGCAGGAGGCTTGAAATGATATTGCTGAGCTGGCTCTCCACCACCCTCGTCCTGGCCGTGCTGCTCGTCCTGGCCGTGGCGCTGGTCCGCATCGGCGATGTGCTGCGCCGTATCGGGGGGACCCCGACGAGCTTTCTGGCCAAGCTGCGCGTGGGGCTCCGCGCGATCGATGTCGAAACCGCGCACCTGGAGCCCCAGGTCACGGCACTGAATTCCGGGCTCGCAGAGGTGGCCTCTGCGATGCAGCAGGCCGAGGCGCATCTGGCTGCCGCTACCGGCACCTCGACACCACGGGACGGCTGAAAGCATGGAACTGGGCAATATACCTGCTCCCGTGTACACCGCTTGGTGGACCGGCCTGATCCTCACGATCCTCCTGTTGCCAGTGGCGGTCTGCCTCCTGCACCGAGTGTTCAGCGCAGCCCGGTCCATCCAGCGTTACCTTGCCGAGATGGAAGCAGCCGGCGCCCGGATTGCGGCCAACACCGAGGCAATCGCCACCCTGGAGGCGACCGGGGCCGCCGCAGGCGGCCTGCTCTCGAGCGTGAACGGCATCGAAGCCCACAGCCGCGCGCTGAGCGAGAACCTCGCCCGTCGGAGCGGCGGGCAGGCGGGAGACGGTCGATGAACGCGCTGCTGCTGCCGCTTACGCTGTTGGTCGTCGTGGTCCTGGTGCTGGTCCTGGTGGTCTATCTGGTGGGCATCGTTTACGCGTTAATGAAAGCGCGTGCCAGCCTCGAACGGCTATCGGTGCACCTGGAGCGCACGCGGGACCAGACCAGTGCCCTTTCCGGTCACCTGGGCGCGATCAACGGCGCATTGCCGCAGCTGCGTGACGGGCTGCTGTCCACGAGGCAACAATTCGAGACCATTTCGTCCCTTGCCCGAGGCGGGCGCGATCGCGGATCGTCTCGCGATGCCAGCGGTAGCGTCTGATATTCCATCCGGAGAAGCGAATACACATGTGTTTCCAGAACCTTCCGATCGAGTTCGACGAGCAGGGGCGTGCACACCTGAAGAAGGGGGTGGCCAACCCCTACGACTACAAGGTCGAGAACCTCGAGGAACGCGAGGCCCGGCTCAAGGATATCGCGGCCAAGAATGGCCAGATACGCGACGTCGACTTCGATCCGGTGACCCGCGTGGCCGGCGCGCTCGCTTTCCACAGCACCGTGGATCTCGAAAACCGCAGCGTGCTGGAGACCAACTCGATGGCCACGCTGTTCCGGGGTTACGAGGTGATCCTGCGTGGCCGTGACCCGCGCGACGCGGCGTTCATCAGCTCACGCGCCTGCGGTGTCTGTGGTGGCGTGCATTCCACCGCGTCCGCGTTGTCGCTGGAGATGGCCCTGGGCATCAAGCCGCCGCCGATGGGTATTCTCATTCGTAACCTGCTCCTGTCCTGCGAGTACCTGTACGACAACCCGCTGCACCTTTTCGTGCTGGCCGGTCCCGATTTCTCGGCGAGCCTGGTGCGTGACACCAACCCCGAGATCTGGGAGAAGGCCCAGTCGGCACCGGCCAAGCACAGTGACTTGCATGGCTACAACTACATTGCCGAGATCATGGAGGATCTCAACCCGCTGACCGGAAAGCTCTATCTCGAGGCTCTCGAGATGACCCGTGTAGCGCGTGAGGCCTATGTATTGCTGGGTGGCAAGTACCCGCATCCGGAGACAGTGATTCCGGGTGGTGTGACCACCACGCTGACGCCGACGATGCTCAGCGAGTTTTACCTGAAGATTTGTCAGTTTTTCGACTACGCGCAGAAATGCGTAGGCGTATGGGACGACATCTACGACTTCTTCTACGAGTGTGATCCGGCGTACAAGCGTGTCGGTGAGCTGCCGGCCACGATGGTGGACTTTGGCCAGTGGGATCACGAAGACTACTACGACGCGACTTACGAGAACTGCAACGAGTGGGGTGAGAAACGCTGGTCCACGCCGGGTGCCGTGGTTGATGGCAAGCTGGTGACCACCCGGCTACAGGATCTCAATGTCGGTACCGAGGAGTTCGTGGAACACTCCTATTACGAGAACTGGACAGATGCACCGTTCGATACCGATCTTGCAGGTCAGCCGATCAGCCCGTACCACCCATGGAACAAGACCACGATTCCACGTCCAGGCTCGCAGAACTGGAAGGAGCGCTACAGCTGGTCCACTACGCCCACCTGGGATCGGCGAGTCTTCGAAGCCGGTGCCTATGCGCGGGTCTATATCTCGGCACTGGCCGGAAAGCTGCCGAAGAGCGACTACGTGCAGTCCACGGGCAGCAGCCTGGTCTTGAATGTGCCCAAGGGGGCAAACCTGCCCGCGCGGCGTCTCGAGTGGAAGGTGCCGGAGGTGTGGAACGCCTTCGAGCGCAACCGTGCCCGTGCGTATGCCGTGGCGTTCAACCTGATGGTCACGCTGGAGAACTGGAAGCGTGCGCAGGATCTGCAGAAGCGTGGTGAAACTCAGGTTCACACGCCGTTCGAGATTCCACGCAAGGGGCGCTACCGCGGCGTCGGCTTCTGGGGCGCCGGCCGCGGCTACCTTGCGCACTGGTGCGTCATAGAGGACGGCCTGCTATCCAATTACCAGATCGTCACTCCGTCCACCATCAATGCGTGCCCGAAGACCCCGTGGGGCGAAGCCGGCGCCTACGAGCAGGCCGTGCTCAACTCGCCACTGCTCGAGAGCAATTTCAGTGACGCCGAGGACTTCCGTGGTATCGATATTCTGCGCGTGATACGCAGCTTCGACCCGTGTATGCCGTGTACTACGCATGTCATGGTCGAAGGCAGTGACCAGGTGATCAGCAGGGAGGTCACTACCTGCGCGTGCGGGGTCTGAGGGCCCTTGCGTCGGTCATGGCTTCGATACTCGTCGGCATTGTTGGTTACGATCCCTTCGTGCGCAGCTTCCCGCTGGGTCCGTCCTTTCTGGAGAGGCTGCGCGCGACCTCCTGGGGCGATGAAAATGTCGAGATCTGCGAGTTCAACTGGAGCCCGGTCGCCATCGTTCAGGACTTGCAGTCACGCAGCGCACCCCTGAAGCGGGTGGTGCTCGTGAGCACCACAGACCGTGCCCGGAAGCCGTACTCGGTACACGTCCGCCGCTGGGTGCCTGCCCCGATCGCGCCGGACGCTTTGCAGGAACGCATATTCGAGGCCGTCACGGGCGTGGTGCACGTCGATAACCTGCTGGCGATCGGTGCCCACTTCGGTGTCTGGCCGCCGGAAGTGTTCAGTGTGGAGGTGGAGTTTCCCTTCGTGAACGTGGGCGATTACATCCTGCAGGCCCTGGATCGGGTCGGCAGTAACGGCGCGCAGATCAGTGACGCCGAGCCTGATGAACGGACCGGCCATCTCATCGAGCAGGCGCTGCGAATGACGCGCCAGGCGGTATTGAAGGGCGCCGAGGGCCTTGCCGGCCTGCTACCATTACACGCGCGTGATCTTACACCGGTCGCCCGGTTCTGCCACAGCCACAGCGTGGATGCGGGCGTCGGCTGAGGAGTCTGATAATGGATACCGATGCAAGGTACCGACAGAATGAAAGCGAGTCGGCGCTGGCAAGCCTTGTCGATCGCGAGGAGGTACTTCAGATCTGCTATTGGTACCAGGGCGAGGGTTTCGGCAGCACTTTCAGTACGGCCGTGCTGGAGCCGTTTCTGAAGAGTCCGCCCGCTGCCATCGCCTCCGCGTTCGACGACCTCGTGGCCCGAGGCCACCTGTCAGGCACTGGCGAAGGATACCGTTTCACCGCGGAAGGCAAGCGTCTCGCCGGCCGCATGTTCGCCGACAGTTTTGCCGAGTTCCAGGGCGCCGCGCACGGCGAATGCGAGGCCGGTTGCTGTGATGGCGATGACCACTCGCAGTGCGGGGATGATTGCACCCAGCATTGACGTCGATTTCGTCTGACCATGTCCACATCACCCCCCGAAGCTCCAGCCGGTCCTGATGGCCTGCAGGGTTTCATGAGCAATGCCGAGTGGAACGAGTTGCTCGCCCATGTCAACGATCTCATTGACGAGATGGATCAGCTCGAGGACGAGGTGTTGCGCAGCCGTGTGTTCGAGCTGCTGCAGGGCATAGACGCTATCCACCGCGAGGCGCTGACTCGCTTGGTACGCCTTTTCAAGGAGGGTGTCATGGAGCAGGTTGTGACCGACCCGCCCATTCACACCTTGATGGAGCTCTACGACTTGCTGCCCGCCCCGCGACAACAGCCGGAGGATAAACGGGCAGACCGCCGATTTCCCAACATACCGATCAAGGTGGAGCCGATGGCTGCGGCGCAAGAGCAGGCGCCTCCGCCGCACTGGGTGCCGGTACTGGGGCCGGCCGACACGGTCGCGCCCGGCGAAACACGAATCGTGGCCGCCGACGATCGCGAGCTGCTGCTCTGCCGGGTGGACGATCGCTACTATGCACTGGCCCCCCGGTGCTTGCGTGATGCGGCGCCATTGACCGGCGCGCGCCTCAGTCGTTACACCCTGGTCTGTCCAGTGCACCAGGCTTGCTATTACGATGCGCGCAGCGGGGCACGCATCGGCGGCGAAGGCAGCATCGACGGATACGCTGTTCGTGTCGACGATCAGGGTCGGGTGCTCATCGGTATCGGGGTGCCGTTCAAGCCCGATCTGCCAGCCTTTTGACAGCAACGCCTTGATGAGCGAGCCGGTTGATGCGCTGGTCGTTGGCGTTGGCAACGTACTGCACGGCGACGACGGATTCGGCATCGCGCTGGCTCACCGCTTGCAGGGCCGGGAGAACCTGCCGACCTCATGCAAGGTCATCGAGACGGGGATAGGCGGGATGAGCCTGATCCAGGAAGTGATGGCGGGCTGCGAGCGGTTGCTGATACTTGACGCCTATCGCAAGGGTGGCGCGCCGGGCACGCTCTACCTGCTGGAGCCGCAGCTTCCGGATCTCGGATCGCTGGACCCGCACGCACGTCGCGCCTATTTCGCGGATACCCACTACGCGACCCCGGCGCGCGCGCTGAGCCTGCTCCAGCACCTGCAGCGTCTGCCTGCGATCGTTCACGTACTTGGTTGCGAGCCTGAAGCACTCGACGATTTGCACTGGGGGTTGAGCCCGGCCGTACACTCGGCCCTGGATCGTGCCGAGATCATGGTGTGCAACTGGCTCGCGCACCGTGATGACGTACACGCGACTCCATCGGGCTGAGATGCCTGGCCGCGATCAGTCTGCCTGATGCGCCGGTGCGGCGCTGGCAGCGCCGCCGGTGCACGCGCGAAAGGTGCCGGCAAGCCCCTGTTCGTCGAGGTCCCTGGCAATACATACGATTCGGGTTCGCCGATCGGCGCTCGGCCATCGTTCCAGGAAGACCGGCGGATGGAATACATGCTGCACGCCGTGGATCACCAGGGGGCTCTCGTGGCCCTCGATCGCGACGATGCCCTTTACGCGGAGCAGGTCCGGTCCCTTGGCGCGCAGCAGGAAGCCCAGCCAGTGGTCGAACGCATTGCGCGCGATGGGTGCTTCTGCAGTCAGGCACAGCGCACGGATGCGGTCGTCGTGACGGTTCACGTCATGCGTGTGTCCGTGGCCGGGGCGGGTAGGGACACGGGAGGTGTCCGTCGTCGTGGCCAGCCAGCGTTCCACATCACGGCGCTTGTCGTGGACGTCATCGACGCCGACATCGAGCACTTGCTGCGGTGCCAGGATGCCGTGCTCGACCGTCAGGATCGGTGCGACCGGGTTGAGCTGGCGGAGCTGCCCGCGAAGCGTTGCAACCTGTTCTCCGGGTACCAGGTCAGTCTTGGTCAGCAACAGGCGGTCGGCTGCGGCAACCTGGCGTACGGACTCTTCGTGACGCGCCAGGGTCGATGCCCCGTTCGCGGCGTCTACCGTCGTCACGATGCCGTTGAGGTCGTAGCGCGACGCAATGGCCTGCTCGTTCAGCAACGTGTACAGAATCGGCGCGGGATCGGCGAGGCCGGTGGTCTCGAGGAGTACCCGGTCGAACCAGGGGCGGCCGTTGCGGGCGAAGCGCGAGGTTGCCTCCCCGAGCGTGCGAACCAGGTCACCCCGAATCGTGCAGCAGATGCAGCCACTGGACATCTCGACGACGCCGTCCTGGACATCGGCAACCAGCTCGTGATCGAGACCGATGGTTCCGAACTCGTTGATGAGAACGAGGCAGCGGCTCAGCGCTGGCTGACGAACGAGGTGATTGAGCAGCGTGGTCTTGCCGCTGCCGAGGAACCCGGTCACCACGGTCACCGGAATCCGCTGCCCATCGTGCGGCACGGTGCTTACGGCCGGGTCCCGGGCACCACCCGGCATGCCTGTGCGAGATCAGCGGGTGGCAGGTCTCAGTGGCCAGGCCGTGACGCCGTTGCGTTCACCAGAACGCCCGGCGGCGGCACAGACGACGCCTCATCACCAGCCCGCGATGCGCCGACCGAGCCGGCAGTTTTCAGCCAGGCGCTCATCGCCAGGGGCTTCCATGCGAAGGCGAGCACGGCGAGCGAGAGGAAAACATGCTGTGCCACCATCTGGAAGGCGGCGAGCAGGCCCGCTGCGGGGGCCGCCATCACGCCGGCGGCCAGCGACTGGGTGCACACCATGCCGGTAGCCAGCCACAGGATCGACAATGCGCCGACGCCTGACCGGATACCGACACCGCAATCACACCCGGACGACGGTTTCACGGCGAGCACCAGGCCCGCTATCGCCAGGATCGGAGCAAATGGAAACAGGAACGCGTACATGCCCTCGACCGCGTGCAGTTCGGTCAGGTACTTGTACGGCACATAGGCGGCCAGACTGGCGGCGGCTGCGAACAGGGCTGTCCGGAATACCACTGCACTGGTGCGTGGACGGGTCGTGTCAGCCGAGTGCTCTTTCATTACCGCGACCTCCCATGGCCGTTGGAACTCCCCTTACTGGATGGTACCGGGGCAGCCCGTCGCGTCAAGTTCGGGTGAACCCTGACCCGGTCGGCCCCCGAATTGATGGTCCGACAGGCGGTCACGGGCGTGTCCCGAGAAAGTCCGCCAGCGCCCGCCCGGTGTGGGAGCGCCGGCGCGTGCGCAGCGCCTCGGGCGTGCCGCGCGCGATCACCCGGCCGCCGTCGGCGCCGCCCTCGGGCCCCATGTCGAGCACCCAGTCGGCCTCGGCGATCACGTCGAGGTTGTGCTCTATGACGATCACCGAGTGGCCGGCGTCGACGAGGCGGTGCAGCACGCGGATCAGCTTTTCCACGTCGGCCATGTGCAGCCCGATCGTCGGCTCGTCGAGCACGTAGACCGTGTGCGGCACCTCGCGCGTGCGCCGCGCCGCGACAGGCTCGCCGCGTGCGAGTTCGGTGACCAGCTTGATGCGCTGCGCCTCGCCGCCCGACAGAGTCGGGCTCTGCTGGCCGAGTGTCAGGTAGCCCAGCCCCACCTGCTGCAGCAGTGACAGCGCATGGTGGATGCGACGGTGCGCGCGGAAGAATTCGACCGCCTCGTCGACGCTCATCTGCAGCACGTCGGCGATGCTGCGGTCGCGGTAGAGCACCGAGCGCGTTTCGCGGTCGAAGCGCGTACCGCCACAGACGTCGCAGGTCACGCGCACGTCGGGCAGGAAGCTCATCTCCATGCGCTTGAGCCCCTGGCCCTCGCACGCGCTGCAGCGACCGCCGGCGGTATTGAACGAGAAGCGCGACGCGTTCCAGCCGCGCAGCCGCGCCTCCGGGGTCGCGGCAAACAGCTTGCGGATGTCGTCCCAGAAGCCGACGTAGGTCGCCGGACACGAGCGCGGGGTCTTGCCGATCGGCGTCTGGTCGACCTCGAGCACGCGGTGCACGTCCTGCCAGCCGTCGAAGGCCTCGCAGCCGACCGGCTTCGGCGCCCGCCCGCCGCGGCGTCGGCGCGTCAGCCGCGCGAGGTTCTCGCGCACGATGTCGCGCACCAGCGTGCTCTTGCCGCTGCCCGACACGCCGGTGACGCAGACGAGCCGGCGCAGCGGCACGCTGACGTCGACGCCGCGCAGGTTGTTCAGCCGCGCGCCGGTGACGGTGATCGCGTGGTCGCGGTCGGGCGCGCGGCGCCGCTCCATCAGCGGATGCGCGAGCGGATGCGCGAGCATGCGCCCGGTCAGTGATTGGGGACTCGCGAGCAGTTTCGACAGGCTGCCGCTCGCGACCACGTAGCCGCCGCGCACGCCGGCGCCCGGCCCGAGGTCGATCACGTGTTCGGCGGCGCGGATCGTGTCCTCGTCGTGCTCGACGACGACGACGGTGTTGCCCTTGGCCTGCAGTGCGCGCAGCGTGTCGAGCAGCAGGCGGTTGTCGCGCGCGTGCAGCCCGATCGTCGGCTCGTCGAGGATGTAGCACACGCCGCGCAGGTTGGACCCGAGCTGCGCGGCGAGCCGGATGCGCTGCGCCTCGCCGCCCGACAGCGTCGGCGCCGCGCGGTCGAGGCTGAGATACCCGAGCCCGACTTCCTCGAGAAACGACAGCCGCGACGCGAGCTCGGTGACGACGTCACGCGCGATCTCGGCGTCGCGGCCGGCGAGCTTCGTGCGGTTGAACCATGCACGCGCGTCGCTGACCGGCATCGCCGCGAACCCGGCGATGCCGAGGTCGCGGAAACGTACCGCGAGCGCCTCGGGCCGCAGCCGTTGCCCGTCGCAGCTGCGGCAGGTGCGGGCGGCGTCGTCCTCGTGCCAGCGCTCCTCCTCGCCGGTCTGTTCGGCATCGAAATCGGCGATCTCGACGCCGGTGCCGAAGCACGTCGGGCACCAGCCCTGGCGCGAGTTGTACGAGAACAGCCGCGGGTCGAGCTCGGGGAAGCTGCGCCCGCAGCCGGGGCACGCGCGCCGGCTCGAGTACAGCCGCCCGCGGTCGTCGTCGCCGGTGCTCGCGAGCAGCATGCCCTGGCCGAGCGCCAGCGCGTCGTCGACGGCATCGCGCAGCGTGCGTTCGTTGCGCGGCGACACCTTCAGCGTCGCGACCGGCAGTTCGATGTCGTGCTCGGTGTAGCGGTCGAGCCGCGGCCAGGGTTCGGTGGGTGTGGTCACCCCGTCGACGCGCAGCGACGCGTAGCCGCGCGCCGCGGCCCACTTCGCGAGATCGGTGTAGTAGCCCTTGCGCGCGACGACCATCGGCGCATACAGCGTGACCGTCCTGCCACGGCACTCGCGCAGCAGGCGCGCGGCGATCGCGTCGGGCGTCTGTGCCTCGATGGGCACGTCGCAGCCGGGGCAGTACTGCGTGCCGAGGCGCACGAACAGCAGCCGCAGGAAATGCCAGATCTCGGTCATCGTCGCGACCGTGCTCTTGCGCCCGCCGCGGCTGGTGCGCTGCTCGATCGCGACTGTCGGCGGAATGCCGGCGACGGCATCGACGTCGGGGCGCGTCGCCGGCTGCACGAACTGGCGTGCATACGCGTTCAGCGACTCGAGGTAACGCCGCTGTCCCTCGGCGAACAGGATGTCGAACGCCACCGTGCTCTTGCCGCTGCCGGAGACGCCGGTGATCACCGTGAAGCGGTCGCGCGGGATGTCGATGTCGACGCCGCGCAGGTTGTGCTCGCGCGCGTGGCGAATCTCGATGCGGCCCGGGTCGGTCGGCACCGGCGTGTAGTCGGGGATCGCCTCGGCGACCGCGGCGGCGCCGTCGCCGGCCTGCAGCGCGTCGAGTTCACGCGCGTACTCGGCGAGCGCGTGCCCGGTGTGGCTCGAGTCGCAGTCGCGGACCTGCGCCGGCGTGCCGGCGACGACGACGCGGCCGCCGGCGTCGCCGCCCTCGGGGCCGAGGTCGATGATCCAGTCGGCGGCGGCGATCACGTCGAGGTTGTGCTCGATGACGACCAGCGAGTGCCCGCGCGCGCGCAGCCGGCCGAAAGCCTGCAGCAGCGTCGCGATGTCGTCGAAGTGCAGCCCGGTGGTCGGTTCGTCGAACAGGAACAGCGTGCCGCCGGGCGCCTCGGGCGCGCGCTGGTGGCCGGCGAGGAAACCGGCGAGCTTCAGCCGCTGCGCCTCGCCGCCGGACAGCGTCGGCACCGGCTGGCCGAGGTGCAGGTAGTCGAGACCGACCTCGGCGAGCGGTCGCAGTGCGGCGCATACCGCGTCATGCGCGGCGAAGTAGCCGATCGCCTCGGCGACTGTCATCTCGAGCACGTCGGCGATCGACGCCGGGTGCGCCGCGCCCTCGGGCAGCACCGTGACCTCGAGCACCTCGGGGCGGTAGCGGCGCCCGTCGCAGTCGGGGCAGCGCAGGTACACGTCGCTGAGGAACTGCATCTCGACGTGTTCGAAGCCGCTGCCGCCGCAGCTCGGGCAGCGCCCGTCGCCGGCGTTGAAGCTGAACGTGCCGGGGGTGTAGGCGCGTTCACGCGCGAGCGGCGCCTGGCAGAACACCTTGCGGATCGCGTCGAAGGCGCCGACGAAGCTCGCCGGGTTCGAGCGCGCGGTGCGCCCGATCGGGCTCTGGTCGACGAGCACGACGTCGTCGACGAGCGCGTGGCCGTCGATCGCGCGGTGGCTGCCGGGCGGGTCCACCGGCCGGCCCTTGAGCTTGCGCAGCGCGCGGTAGAGCACCTCCTCGACGAGCGTGGACTTGCCCGAGCCGCTGACGCCGGTCAGGCACACGAGGCGGTTCAGCGGCAGCATGACATCGACGTCGCGGAGGTTGTGTTCGGCGGCCCCGCGGATGTGCAGTGCATGCGTCGCGCCGGCCGGTGCGACGTTGGGCGTGTCGCCGTCGGGTGCGTCGCTGTCGGCCGGCACCGATGCGTCGGTGATCGCCAGCGCGCGGGTGTCGCCGGCCGCGTGCAGTTCACCGCGCAGGTAGCGCCCCGTCAGCGACTTGCGCGAGCGCACGAGCTGGCGCGGCGTGCCGATGAAGCAGACCTCGCCGCCGCGCGCGCCGGGGCCGGGCCCCATGTCGATGACGCGGTCGGCGGCGAGCATCACCTGCGGGTCATGTTCGACGACGAGCAGCGAATTGCCCGCGTCGCGCAGCCGGTGCAGCACGCCGACCAGGCGGCCGATGTCACGCGGGTGCAGCCCGATGCTCGGCTCGTCGAGCACGAACAGCGTGTTGACGAGCGACGTGCCGAGCGCGGTGGTGAGGTTGATGCGCTGCACCTCGCCGCCCGACAGCGTGCGCGACTGGCGGTCCAGCGTCAGGTAGCCAAGCCCGACCTCGACGAGGAAGCGAAGCCGCCCGCGCACCTCGTCGAGCAGCTGCGCGGTGGCCTCGTCGAGCGCGCCGCCGAACGAAAGCGTCTCGAAGAACGCGAGGCAGCGCTCGATCGGCAGCCGCGTCAGCGCGTGCAGGTTGTAGTCGCCGAGCCGCCACAGCAGCGGCTCGGGCTTGAGCCGCGCGCCGTGACACGCCGGGCACTCGTTGTAGGCGCGGTACTTCGACAGCAGCACGCGGATGTGCATGCGATAGCTCTTCGACTCGAGCCAGCCGAAGAAGCGTTCGGCGCCGTACCAGCGCTTGTTGTTGAAATCGCCTTCGCCCTCGATGACCCAGCGCCGGTGCGCGTCGTCGAGTTCCGCCCACGGGGTGTCGAGCGGGATGCGCGCGCGCTTCGCGTAGCGCTCCAGGTCGCGCTGGCACTCGTTGAAGCTCTTCGTCTGGAACGGCTTGACCGCGCCCTCGCGCAGCGTCAGCGACGGGTCCGGGATCACGAGGTCCCAGTCGATGCCCATCGTGCGCCCGAAGCCGCGGCAGGTCTCGCACGCGCCGAGCGGCGAATTGAACGAGAAGTGGTTCGGCACCGGGTCTGCGTAGTCGATGTCACAGCGCGCGCAGTGCAGCGCCGACGAGTACGCCTCGCGCGCCTGCGGCTGCTCGTGCGGCTGCACGAACACGCGCCCGCCGCCCTGGCGCATCGCGCCCTCGAGCGCCTCGACGAGCCGCGAGCGGTTGTCCTCGTTTAATCGCATCCGGTCCTGCACGACCTCCAGCCGCCGCGCGCTGCGCTCTAGAAACCTCACGTAGCCGCGCGCGGTGTAGAGCTTCTCGAGCTCATCGACGCTCACGCTCTCGGGGATGTCGACCGCGAAGCCGACGATGACACGCGGCGCGTCGTCGGCGGTGGCGGCGAGCAGCCGTGTGGCGATCTGTTCGGGCGTGTCGCGCACCACCGCCTCGCCGCAGCCGCCGCAGTAGAGTTGCGCGGCGCGCGCGTAGAGCAGCTTCAGGTGGTCGTTGAGCTCGGTCATCGTGCCGACCGTCGAGCGCGAGGTGCGCACCGGGTTGGTCTGGTCGATCGCGATCGCCGGCAGGACGCCGGTGATCGAGTGCACCGCGGGCCGGTCCATGCGGTCGAGGAACTGGCGCGCGTACGGCGAGAAGGTCTCGACGTAGCGGCGCTGGCCCTCGGCGTAGATGGTGTCGAAGGCGAGCGAAGACTTGCCCGAACCGCTGACGCCGGTGACGACGATCAGCTCGCCGAGCGGCAGGTCGACGTCCACGTCGCGCAGGTTGTTCTGGCAGGCCCCGCGGACCCGGATGAAGTCTCTGGCCATGGACGATCCCTGTCCTCGTGGTGAAAGGCCCGGTGCCGGCACGCCGCCAGGCGGTGCGGGCTGGAGAGGTGCACCGCGGCCGTGTCAGACTGCCAAGCATACCGCCAACCCGCACATGGACGGCCCCGGCATGACCGCCAGACCCGACGCCGAAGCGCTGCTCGCGCGGCTGATCGCGTTCGACACCACCTCGCGCAATTCCAACCGCGCGCTGATCGACTTCGTCCGCGACTACCTCGACGGATTCGGCATCGCGGCAGAACTCATCGAAAGTCCCGACGGCGACAAGGCGAACCTGTTCGCAACGCTGGGCGACGGCCGCGACGGCGGCGTCGTGCTGTCGGGCCACACCGATGTCGTGCCGGTCGACGGCCAGGACTGGTCCGATGATCCGTTCCGGCTGCGCGAGCGCGACGGGCTGCTCTACGGGCGTGGCACCTGCGACATGAAAGGCTTCATCGCGTGCGCGCTCGCGCAGGTGCCGGCGCTGGCCGAGGCGCGGCTCGCGCGCCCGGTGCATCTCGCG
>PWYM01000108.1 GCA_003567855.1 Gammaproteobacteria bacterium
CCAACGGCATCGTCGGCGGCGGGCCACCGTTGGCCACCGGGGCCGCACTGGCGTTCCGCAACCTGAAAAACGGCCGGGTGTCGGTCGGTTTCGGCGGCGACGGCAGCTGCAACCAGGGCACGGTCTTCGAGGCCATGAACATGGCGGTGGTGCTGAAGGTGCCGACGCTGTTCGTCTACGAGAACAATGGCTACTCGGAGAACACTGCCGCCGACTACGCGATCGGGGCCAAGGACTTCCGCGCCCGCTGCGAGAGCTTCGGCATGCCCGCCGTCGAAGGCGACGGTTTCGACTTCTTCGACGTCTACGAGAAGACCGCCGAGGCCGTCGCGCGCGCTCGCGATGGCGGTGGGCCGTCGTCTCTGATCTTCTACTGCACGCGCTACTTCGGGCATTTCGAGGGTGATCCGCAGAAATACCGGGCACCCGACGAGGTCCAGCGCTTCCGCAACGAGAAGGATTGCCTGCTGAAGTTCCGGGCACGCGTGACGGGCGAGGGCTGGCTGACCGACGCCGATCTCGACGAGATCGACGAACGGGTTGCGGCGCTGATCGACGAGGCCGTCGAGGAGGCGATCGCGGCGCCGCCGCCGGACCTGGCCACGCTGTACACCGACGTGTACACGACGTACTGAGGGGGAGCACGGCATGCCAGTAATGACCTACAGGGAAGCGTTGACCGAAGGCTACCGGCAGGCGATGCGCGCCGACGAGCGCGTCGTCATCCTCGGCGAGGACGTCGCCGGCGGCGCCGGTGCGTCCGGCGAGCGCAATATCGGCGGCATCTTTGGCCCGTACCCGGACTTCCTGCCGGAGTTCGGCGAAGCCCGCATGATCGACACGCCGATCTCCGAGTCAGCGATCATCGGCACCGCCGTGGGTGCGGCGCTGGTCGGCCTGCGTCCGGTCGCCGAGATCATGTTCGCCGACTTCCTCGGGCTGTGCCTGGACCAGATGTGGAACCAGGCGGCCAAGTTCCGCTACATGTTCGGCGGCCAGACAAGCTGCCCGGTCGTGTTTCGCGTGAACATGGGTGCAGGGATGTCCGCAGGGTCCCAGCATTCCCAGACCGGGTATCCGATGGTCACGAACATTCCGGGGCTGAAGGTCGTGGTGCCGGCATCGCCCGCCGACGTGCGCGGCCTCATTCCGACCGCGATCGATGACCCCGACCCGGTGATCATCTTCGACCACAAGGCGCTGTTCACCGACAAGGGCGAGGTGCCCGAGGGCGATCACCGCATCCCGTTCGGCGAGGCCGAACTGGTGCTCGAGGGTGACGACTGCACCGTCGTTGCGATCGCGCGAATGGTCAAGTTCAGCCGCAAGGCCGCCGACGCGCTTAAGGCCGACGGGATCAGCATAGACCTGATCAACCCGCGCACGCTGTCACCGCTCGATGAGGAGACCATTCTCGAAAGCGTGGAGCACACGGGCCGGCTGGTCGTCGTGGACGAGTCCAATCCGCGCTGTTCGGCGGCGACCGACATCGCGGCCCTCGTTGCCTCGAAGGGCTTCAGGTCGCTGAAGGCGCCCATAGAGCTGGTCACCGCACCACACACACCGCCGCCGTTCGCGCCGAATCTCGAACGCGCCTATGTGCCGAGTCCCAAGGACATCGAGGCGGCGGTTCGCAAGGCTGTCAAGGGAGGCTGAATGAGCTCGATCAAGCCAATCGTGATGCCCCGCTGGGGGCTCGAGATGACGGAGGGCACGCTCTCGGCGTGGCACGTGGCTGAGGGCGACCGCATCGAGCCCGGCCAGGTCATCATGGACGTGGAGAGCGAGAAGATCGCCAACGAGGTCGAGGCCGAGGAGGGGGGGCTGTTGCGCCGCATCGTCGTCGAGGCGGGCGACACCGTCGACATCGGCGCACTGCTCGGCGTTATTGCGCCCGAGGAGGTTTCCGACGACGACGTGACCGCCTTCGTCGAGGGTTTCCGGCCAGTGACCGGAGGCCACACCGAAGACGACGCGAAGGCGCCCGAATCCGCCCCGGCCGCCTCGCCGGAGTCTTCGCCACCGCCATCGTCCGTGCCGCGCGCCACCGCGGGCGACGAGCCGCATGCGTCGCCGACGGCCAAGCGGCTGGCGAAAAAACTCGGCGTGGACATCTCTCGGGTCAAGGGCAGCGGGCGCAACGGTCGTATTTCGGCCGACGACGTCAAGGCCCATGCCGAGGGGCCCGGGAGCGCCTCGTCCGGTGATACTGCCCCGACCGCCGACGCAGGCGATGGTGCCTCCCGCGCGACGCCGACGGCGAAGCGCCTTGCGCGCAAGCTGGGGGTGGACCTGTCGCAGGTGAAAGGCACGGGTCGCAACGGTCGCATCTCGACCGAGGACGTCGAGCGGGCCGCGGCCGACACCAAGGGCGGCAGTGCAGTCGAAGCGCCGGCCGCAACGCCCGCCGAGGCCGGCGATGCCGAGTTCGACGTCATCAAGCAGACGACGATGCGCAAGACCATCGCGCGGCGCCTCGTCGAGTCCAAGCAGAACGTCCCGCACTTCTACCTCGAGATGGACGTCGAGATGGACGCGTTGCTGGAACGCCGCACCGCATTGAAGTCGGACGGTCGCGTCGTATCGGTCAATGACTGTCTCGTGAAGGCGTGTGCACTCGCGCTGGTCGACGTGCCCGATGCCAACGTGCAGTACCACGGGGACGTGGTACACCGCTTCCGGCAGGCCGACGTCGCCGTCGCCGTGGCCACCGATGGCGGCCTGATCACACCGGTGGTGCGCGCCGCTGACACGCTCGACATCGAGGCGCTGTCGAGGCAGCTCCGCGACCTGGCCGAGCGCGGTCGCTCGGGGCGGCTCGGTGCCGAGGAGTTCCAGGGAGGCACGCTGACGCTGTCCAACCTCGGCATGTACGGGATCGACGCCTTTTCGGCGGTGATCAATCCTCCGCAGTCGGCGATCCTCGCCGTCGGGCGGGCCAATGCCCGGGTGATTGCCCGCGACGGACAGCCTGCCGTCGCCCGGGTGATGACGGCCACGCTGTCCTGTGATCACCGCGCCATCGATGGCGCGCTCGGGGCACGTTGGCTGGCCGCTTTCCGCGACCGTGTCGAGCAGCCGGGGGGCTGGCTGCAGTGACACCGTCGGGTTGAGCGGCGACCCGCGTGACGCCCGTGCACTGCGCGCGTCACGCACATCGGATGCCGGGTCGACGGACCGACCCGGCATCTCGATCTTCGGCCTCGCGCTGGTGTCCAGTGTAGGCGCCTTCGGAACCCACCTGCTGCTGCCGGCCCTGCCGGCGATTCGTGAGCAGTTCGATGTCAGTGGCGGCCAGGCGCAGCTCGTCGTCAGCCTGTCGCTCCTGGCACTGGCCTTCGGCGCGCTGATCAACGGGCCGCTTTCCGATCGCTTCGGGCGCCGGCCGGTCGCGCGTTTCGGCCTGCTGCTGTACGTGCTTGGCAGTCTCGTTGCCTGGCAGGCACCCGATCTGTGGACGGTGCTCGCTGGCCGGATCATCCAGGCGTTGGGCGGCGGTGCGGCGATCACGGTCGTGAGGGCCCTGATACGCGATCTCTACGACCGCGATACTGCCGCTTCGGTGCACGGCTACATGGCGTCTTTCGTCCTGATCGTGCCGATGCTCGTGCCTTTCCTCGGCGGCGTGCTCACCGACTACCTCGGCTGGCGCAGCAATTTCATCGCCGCCGCAGCAGTCGGTGTCGCGGTGTCGGTGTTCGTGATGCTGCGCCTGCCCGAGACGCGACACCTCGGCGCAGGCGAGGACCGCAGTATCGGCATGCTGCCGTCGCTCGGCGAACTCATGCGCGAGCGCACGTTCCTCGGCTTCGCGCTGACGTACGCGTGCTCGATGGCGGCCACGCAGGCGTTCATCTCCGGTGCACCGCTGGTCGTGATCGGCACGCTCGGCCTGTCGCCGTCGGAGTACGGCCTGTGGTACATGATCAGCGCGGCCGCATCGCTGGCAGGCTTCTGGCTTGCCGGGCGTTATTCAAGCCGGCGTGGTGTCCACGCGATGATCGCCACCGGCCTCCCGCTGTCGCTGGCGGCGACGGTCGCGGTGCTGGCCATCGGCACGGGCTTCGGCTATACGCCGCTGCTCTTTTTCCTGCCGGCGATGTGGCATACCTTTGCGAACGCGCTGATCGTTCCAAATGCAACTTCCGGGGCGATCTCGGCACGCCCCGATATCGCCGGTGCCGCGGCGGGCCTGCTCGGGTTCCTGCAGTTCGTGCTGTCGGCGGTCGCGGCACAGCTTGCGGGCGTGCTGCAGGACCGCTTCGAATACGGCGTCGCGATGGTCATGCTCGGGTTTTCGGTCGCCGCGGCGCTGTTCTACGTGCTACTCGTGCTGCCGATACGGCGGCATGGAAAGGGGCAGGGCGTCGCGGCACAATAGGCGCCCCATTCAAGTCCCCGGCCTCGTCATGCCCCAGCTCATTGCTCCGTCCATCCTGTCGGCAGATTTCGCCCGCCTGGGCGAGGAAGTCGAATCGGTACTCGCGGCCGGTGCCGACATCATCCATTTCGACGTGATGGACAACCACTACGTGCCGAACCTCACGATCGGCCCGCTGGTGTGCGAGGCGCTGCGCCGGCACGGCATCTCCGCGCCTATCGACGTACACCTGATGGTCCGCCCCGTCGACCGTCTGATCGGCGATTTCGCCAACGCCGGGGCCAGCTGGATCACCTTCCATCCCGAGGCCAGCGACCACGTGGACCGCTCTCTGCAGCTGATTCGCGACGCCGGGTGTCGCGCCGGCCTGGTCTTCAACCCGGCCACACCGCTGCACTGGCTGGATCACGTCATGGACCGGCTGGACGTCATCCTGCTGATGAGCGTGAACCCCGGCTTCGGCGGCCAGAAGTTCATCGACTCGACGCTCGGGAAGATCGCCGAGGTGCGCCGGCGCATCGATGCCAGCGGACGCGATATCCGCCTCGAGGTCGACGGCGGCATCAAGGCCGACAACATCGGCGCCGTGGCCCGCGCGGGCGCCGACACTTTCGTCGCCGGCTCCGCAATATTTGGGACCGACGACTATGCGGGGACGATCGCCGCAATGCGCCGCGAACTGCCGGGCGACACATGAGGTCATCGCAATGCGTGCTGTTTGACCTCGACGGCACGCTGGTCCACACCGCGCCGTCCATCGCCAATGCGGTCAACCTGATGCTCTCAGAGCGCGGGCTCCCGACCTGGCCGCGCCAGACCGTCGAAGGCTGGATCGGCGGGGGCATGGAGCGCCTGGTCGAGCGCGTGCTTGCGGCGCTCGAGGGCAGGGGCGGCTCCGTGACACCGGACGACGCAATTGCCGGCTTCCGGCGCCACTACGGGGCCAATCTCACGTGGGGCTCCGAGGTCTACCCGCACATGACCGCACTGCTCGACGCGCTGCGCGCTGAAGGCCATGCACTGGGGTGCGTGACGAACAAGCCACGCGAGTTCGCCGCGCCACTGCTCGCGGCACTCGGGCTCGACGCGCGGTTTTCCGCGCTGGTCTGCGGGGACGACCTGCCGACCCGCAAGCCGGATCCCGCACCTGTCAACGCGGCGCTGCAGGCGCTCGGGACGACTGCGGCAGAGGGCTGCCTGGTCGGGGATTCGTCCGCCGACATGGCCGCGGCACGAGCGGCGGGATGCCTTGCGGTGCTGGTCAGCTGGGGTTACGGCAGCAACCAAGCCGATGCCGTGGCCCACGCCGATGCGCGCGTGAGCAGCGTGGGGCAATTGCAGGCGGTACTGCTGGCACGATAGGCTTTGCCGGTTTGCTCGGCGCCCACGGAATCATGAACAACACTCCATGGATCGTACACAAGTTCGGCGGCAGCAGTCTTGCTGATGCCGAGCGCTTCGCCCGGGTCGCCCGGATCCTCCTCGACCAGCGGGGCACGGTGGCCCGCCAGGCTGTCGTCGTCTCGGCGATCGGCGGTTTCACCGACGCACTGCTCGGCCTCGTCGACCAGGCGATCCGGGGTGAAGGTCTGCCGCTCGAGGCCCTCGAGGCACTGAAGACCCGCTACCGTGGCATCGTCGACGCGCTGCTGCCGGTGAAACAGCGTCCGGCGGTACTCGACCCCTTCGAGAGCGAGTGCGCAGGTATCCGGGATATCCTGCAGGCGCTGTTGCTGGTGCGCGCCGCGTCGCCGCGCAGCCGCGACCTCGTCTCCGGGTACGGTGAGCTCTGGTCAGCGCGGCTGATGGCGGCACACCTGACGGGCCTGGCGCCTGACGCACCCACCGTGCCCTGGCTCGACGCACGCAAGGTGCTGGTCGTCGAGGACGGCGAGATGGGGCCGGCCGTCGACTGGGCGCTCACAGGTGAGCGCCTCGCGGCCCACCCGCTGCCCGATCAGGCCGACCTGGTGATCATCACCGGCTATATCGCCAGCGACGCAGACGGCCTGCAGACGACGCTCGGACGCGACGGCAGCGATTACTCGGCGTCCATTTTCGGCGCCCTGCTGCATGCGGCCGAAATCCACATCTGGACCGACGTGGTCGGCGTGATGAGCGGCGATCCACGCCGGGTGCCCGAGGCTGCCGTGATCACCGAGCTGTCGTACAACGAGGCGATGGAACTCGCCTATTTTGGCGCCCGCGTGCTGCATCCGCAGACCATGGCGCCGGCGGTGCGCGAAAACATCCCGATCCGCATCCGCAGCACCTTCGACCCCGATGCACCGGGCACACGTGTCGCAAGATCGGCACCGAGCCGGCAGCGCGTGAAGGGCATCAGCGCGATCGACGGTGTCGCGCTGATCAACCTCGAAGGCGCCGGCATGATCGGCGTGCCGGGCACCGCCGACCGGCTGTTCGGCGCACTGCGCGACGCCGGCGTGTCGGTGATCCTGATCTCGCAGGGCAGTTCGGAGCACTCGATCTGTTTCGCCGTCCCGGAAGTGTCGGCCGAGCGCGTGCGTCGCGTGGTCGAGCGCGCCTTCGCAAGCGAGCTCGCGCAGGGCCAGGTCACGCGCGTCGACGTCACGACCGGGTGCAGCATTCTCGCCGTGGTCGGCGACGGCATGGCGGGCCTGCCCGGCGTGGCCGGGCGCTTTTTCGGCACGCTCGGACGCGCGGCGATCAACGTGCGTGCCATTGCGCAGGGGGCGTCCGAGCGCAACATCTCGGCGGTGATCAACACCGAGGATGCGACCCGCGCGCTGCGCGCCGTGCACTCGAGTTTCTACCTGTCGGCCAAGACTCTGTCCGTCGGCATCGTCGGCCCGGGCACCGTGGGCGGCGCATTGCTCGAACAGCTCGCAGGCGAATACCAGCGGCTGATCGAGGACTTCAACATCGATTTCCGGGTGCGTGCGATCAGCACGTCCACGCGCATGGCGCTCGCCGACAGGGCACTTGACCTCGACCACTGGCGCGACGCGCTCGAGCACGGCGAGGCGGCCGACCTTGATCGTTTCGTAGATCACGTGCAGGCCGACCACCTGCCACACACCGTGATCATCGACTGCACCGCCTCGCAGGTCATCGCCGACCGCTACGCCGAGTGGGCCGCGCGCGGCATCCACGTGATCACGCCGAACAAGAAGGCCGGCAGCGGTCCGCTCGGACAGTACCGCGCCCTGCGCGCGGCATGTCGCGAACAGCGCACGCACTTCCTGTACGAGACGACCGTCGGCGCGGGGCTGCCCGTCATCCAGACGCTTCGGGATCTGCGCGACACCGGCGATCGTATCGAGTCCATCCAGGGCATTTTCTCGGGTACGCTCGCCTACCTGTTCAACCAGTATGACGGCACCCGCGGGTTCTCCGAGATCGTGCGCGAAGCCCGCGCGCGCGGCTTTACGGAGCCGGATCCGCGTGATGATCTCTCGGGCATGGACGTTGCCCGCAAGACCATCATTCTCGCGCGCGAAGCGGGGCTTGACCTCGAACTTTCCGACCTGCACGTACGCAGCCTCGTGCCCGAGGGGCTCGAGACCGGCAGCGTCGACGAGTTCATGGCGCGACTGCCCGAGCACGACGCACAGATGGCCGCGCTCGTCCACGAGGCCGAGCTCGCCGGCGAAGTGCTGCGCTACGTCGGGGCGCTGGATCTCACGCGCGGCAGCGCAACGGTCGCGCTGGCACGCTTCACGCGTGACCATGCGTTCGCGAAGATCAACCTGACCGACAACATCGTGCAGTACGTGACGCACCGCTACAGCGAAAACCCGCTGATCATCCAGGGTCCCGGCGCCGGCCCCGAAGTGACGGCCGGCGGCGTGTTCGCCGACCTGCTGCGGCTCGCCAGCCAGCTCTCCGGGCCGTTGTAATGCCAGGCGCATCGCAGGCCACGGCGTTTGCGCCGGCATCGGTCGGCAACGTCGGGGTCGGCTTCGACCTGCTCGGGCATGCGCTGGAGGGCGTGGGCGACCGCGTGACCGTCGCGCGCGGGGCCGCTGATGAAGGTATCCGCATACTCGGCATACGTCGCGACGGCCAGCGCGTCGACCTGCCGCTGCAGCCCGAGGCGAACACCGCGACGCGCGGCCTGCTGCGGTTCCAGCGCGACCAGCGGCTGCCCGCGCTGAACGTGACCATAGAAAAGGGCATTCCGCTCGGGTCCGGCATGGGCAGCTCGGCGGCCTCCGCGGTCGCCGCCGTGGTGGCCGCGAACGCGCTGCTCGAGGTGCCGCTGCCGCGGCAGGCGCTACTCGACTACGCACTCGAGGGGGAACGTGTCGCGAGCGCGGCGGTACACGCCGACAACGTCGCACCGAGCCTGTTTGGTGGGCTGGTGCTGTGCCCGACCTGGGACCTGCCGCGCGTCACGCGCATGCCGGTGCCTGAAGAACTGTGCTGCGTGCTCATACATCCGCACCTGAGCGTCCATACGCGCGAGGCGAGGGCGCTGCTGACCCCCGAGGTGCCTATGGGCAGGCTCGTGGAGCAGGCGGGACGCCTCGCCGGCGTGATCACCGGCTGCTACACCAGCGACGTCTCGCTGATCGCCGCACACCTCAGCGACGTAGTCGTCGAGCCGCAGCGGGCGCACCTGGTGACCGGTTTCGCCGACGTGAAGGCCGCCGCGCTCGCCGCCGGCGCACTCGGCAGCTCGCTGTCCGGGAGCGGGCCGAGCGTGTTCGCATGGTGTACGCGCGACTGCGCCTCACGGGTGCGCGACGCGATGGTCGACGCGTTCGGCACACACCGGGTGCTGTGCGATGCGTGGCTGAGTGCGATCGACGCACCCGGGGCCCGCGTCGTGGAGCAGCGCACATGAACTACCTGGGTACGCGTGGCGAACCGCCGGTCGGGCTGGAGCAGGCGCTGCTCGCGGGGCTCGCCCCGGACGGCGGCCTGTACATGCCCGAGACGCTGCCGGCGTTCGGACCCGAGGACTTCGACGGGCTCGATACGCTGCCCGACGTCGGTAAGCGGCTGCTCACGCAGTTCTTCGCCGACAGCGCGCTGGCGCCGGAACTCGCGGCGATCTGCGGCGAGGCGTTCGACTTCCCGGTGCCGTGCGTATCGCTCGACGCCAACGGAGGACGGCTGTCGGTGCTCGAGCTGTTCCATGGCCCGACCGCGGCGTTCAAGGATGTGGGCGCGCGCTTCCTGGCCGCGTGCATGCAGCGATTGTCCAGCGCCGCACCCGCGGCCGAGCACCGGCCGCTGACCATCATGGTGGCGACCTCCGGCGATACCGGCGGCGCAGTCGCGGCCGCATTCCACGGGCGGCCCGGGTTTCGGGTCGTGATCCTCTACCCCGACGGCCAGGTGTCGCCGCGACAGGCGCATCAGCTCTCCTGCTGGGGTGACAACGTGCTAACGCTCGCGGTCGACGGCGCATTCGACGACTGCCAGGCCCTCGTCAAGCAGGCCTTCGGTCATGCCGGCCTCCGTACCGCCCACCGGCTGTGCTCAGCGAACAGCATCAATATCGGACGACTGCTGCCGCAGATGGTGTACTACGCGGCCGCGGGCCTGTGGACGCTGCGCGCGCACGGTGAGCCGGCGTCGTTCGTGATCCCGGCCGGCAATCTCGGCAACGCGCTGGGGGCGATTCTTGCGCGCGAGGTCGGTCTGCCCGTGGCGCGGGTGCACCTGGCGACCAACGAAAACCGCACGATTCCGGATTTCCTCCGGGACGGTGAATACACCCCGCGCGCGAGCGTCGCGACGCTCGCGTCGGCGATGGATGTAGGCGCGCCTTCGAACATGGAGCGGCTGCGCGCGCTGTATCCGGATTTCGACCACTTGCGTACGCAGGTCACAGCCGATTCCGTCAGCGATGACGCGATCCGCGAACAGATCCGGCGTGATCACGCGCGTCGCGGACAGGTGTGGTGTCCGCACACGGCCACCGCCGCCTGCGCGTGGGAGCGCCTGCCCATCGCCGAGCGCGAGCGGCCATGGGTGCTCGTTGCGACGGCCCATCCCGCGAAGTTCGAGTCGGTCGTAGAACCGTTGATCGGCGAGACCGTCGACGTGCCGCCTGCACTGGCGGCGCTGCTCGACCGCCCGGCCCACCGCACCCGTATTGGCGCAGACCTCGATGCCGTGGCCGAAGCGCTCGCCCACTGGTCCGGCGGCGGCGACGCCTGAGACACGCCTATGGATATCGCCACGCCGCAGTTCTGGCTGATCACCGGTGCCGTACTCGTGCTGGCGGTCCTGCTGATCGTGCTCGCAGTGCGCGGCTGGCGGCGAAGACGGCAGGCGCGCGTCATCGACGAACGCCTCGATGCACTCGCGGCCGAGCGCCTGCACGGCGTGGTGGTGCCCGATGGCAACGGCGGCGAAATCGAACTCGAGCATCTGCTGCTCACCGCGGCCGGTGTGTTTGTCGTCGACGTCAAGCGTATAGAGGGCCGCATCTTCGGGAGCGACCGGATGGATGCCTGGACGGCGATCACCGCGCAGGGTCGCCACAGTTTCGCCAATCCGCAGGGTCCGCTGCTGGACCGCGTGGCGGCGGTTCGGCGCCTGTTGCACGACGTTCCGGTCGACGGGCGGGTGCTGTTCGCCGGCGACGCGCAGTTCGGCGAACACCCGCCGTCTTTCGTGCTGGGCTTCGACGCTTTCGAGGCGTGGATGCGCGCGCAGGCGGCGGACACGTCCCCGTCGGAGCCTTATGTCGTCGCATGGCAGACGCTGCTGCAGGTCAGCGTGGCGGCCGGGGGCGCCCGGCGGGACCGCTGAAGGACAGCGGCTGCATCCAGGTACCCGGCTCACCCGGTGTCGGGGGGCTCGCCACGTACCGGCAGGTTGAACAGCGCCTCGGCGTTGCGCGTCGTCGCGGCGGCGACTTCGTCGACGCTTCGGCCCATGTGGTGGGCCACGGCCTGCACGATATGCGGCAGGAAAGCCGGCTCGTTACGCCGTCCGGAAGGCTGTTTCGGCAGATCGCGCGGCAGCAGGTACGGCGCATCGGTCTCGACCATCAATCGGTCCAGCGGCGCGCCCTGCACGGCGTCGCGCAGCGCATGGCCGCGGCGTTCGTCGCAGATCCACCCGGTGATGCCGATATACAGGCCGAGGTCCAGGTAGGCGTAGAGCTGGTCCCGGGTGCCGGTAAAGCAGTGGGCGACGCCGCCGGGCAGCGCGTCGCGAAACTCGCGCAGGATCGCCAGAAACGCGTCGTGGGCCTCGCGCTGGTGCAGGAATACCGGCATTTCGAGCTCGGCGGCGAGGTCGAGCTGTGCGATGAAGGCCTGCTCCTGCTGCGCGGGCGTCGAGTAGTTGCGGAAATGGTCGAGGCCACACTCGCCAATGGCGACGATCCCGGGCGTCTGCGCGAGATCGGCCAGCACCGGCAGGTCGTCAGGCTCGAAATCGCGTGCGTGGTGGGGGTGCACGCCGGCGGTCGCGTAGAGGATGTCCGGCGCCTCGGTGGCCAGGCGCGCGGCCTGGCGGCTCGCGACCACGGTGCTGCCGGTGACGATCATGCGCGCTACGCCGGCCCTGCGCGCGCGCTCGATGACCTCCGCGCGGTCGGCGTCGAAGCTGTCGTGCGTCAGATTCGCCCCTATGTCGACCAGGTCATGCATCGGCGCGATTGTAGCGTCAATGTCCGCGTGGGCAATGGCCGCGGCCCGGGTACCGCGTGATGGCGCCATGGGCACGCCGGACGTTGGGCCTGCGCTTCGGCACGGGTATCATCCGACGGCAATGACGCCTATCGATGCCGACACGCCCCGACCGGTCGAGCAGCTCAGCCTGCTCCTGAGAATGCCCGTCGACGATGACACCATGCCACCGGTGCAGGTGCGTGCCCATCCTCGCAGCCGGCGGCTGAGCGTGCGTATCGACGTCACCGGTCGGGTAGTCGTAACCACGCCGCGGCGCACCTCGGCGGCGGTGGTCGAGCGGTTCATCGCCGAGCATCGCGAGTGGATCCGTCGCACGTGGCAGGCGATGCGGCCCCGCGCCGGGCACGCGCCGCCCGAGCGCGTGAGCCTGGCGCTGACGGGCACCACCCACCTGATCCACTACCGCACCGACAGCCGCGTACGCGAGGGCTGGCGGCGCAATGGCGACACGGTCGCAATCACGACCCGCGACGAGTCGGCACAGGCACGCAGGTCCGTGCTGCGTCGCTGGCTGCTCGACGAAGCCCGCCGCGAAGCGCCGCAGAGATTACGCGAGACCGCCCGCGGAATCGGGCTCGAGCCCGGGCGCGTGCAGCTGAGACTGCAGCGTACCCGGTGGGGCAGCTGCTCGAGTACGGGCACCATCAGTCTCAACGCCTGCCTGCTGTTTCTGCCCCCACGGCTGGCCGAATACCTGTTCGTTCACGAACTCTGTCACCTGCGGCACATGAACCATTCACGTGCCTACTGGCGCCTGGTCGGCAGCGTGCTGCCCGACTATCGCGCCCTCGACCGGGCGCTGGATGAGGCCTGGCGCTCGATTCCGGCATGGACGCTGCCCGAGTAGCGGCGCAAGGGAGCTGGCTTTGAACCCCATCGAATGGCGAGCGAGGAAGACGCGCGTCCCGGTTCTGGACCTGGAAATGGCCTACGTCGAAGTCGGTGAGGGCGACCCGATCGTCCTGCTGCACGGCAATCCGACGTCCTCGTTCCTGTGGCGCAATGTACTGCCGCATCTGGAGGACCAGGGCCGCTGCATCGTGCCCGACCTGATCGGCATGGGTGACTCGTCACCGTTGCCCGGTTCCGGCCCGGGTCGCTATGCGTTCGCAACCCACTACCATTACCTCGATGCGCTGTTCGAGGTGCTGGGCGTCGAGGACAGGATCACACTGGTGATTCATGACTGGGGCTCCGCGCTCGGTTTTCACTGGGCCTGCGAGCATCGCGAGCGCGTCCGGGGAATCGCCCACATGGAGTCCATCGTCAGTCCGGTGACGTGGGAAGACTGGCCCGAGAATGCCCGCGGCATCTTTCGCGGGTTTCGCTCGCCGCGCGGCGAGGAGCTGGTGCTGGGTCGCAACCTGTTCGTCGAGGGCGTGCTGCCGAACTCGATCCTGCGCACGCTCACCGCCGAGGAGATGGACGAGTACCGACGGCCCTGGGCGGGGCCCGAGGCCGACCGATGGCCCATGCTCGACTGGCCGCGCCAGATCCCCATCGACGGCGAACCAGCGGAAATGGTCGCGCTCGTCGAACGCTATTCGGCGGTACTCGAGGAATGGCCGGTCCCGAAACTGTTCATCAATGCCGACCCGGGCTCCATTCTCGTCGGACGCCAGCGCGAGCTGTGTCGCCAGTGGCCCACCCAGCGCGAGGTCACCGTCCCCGGCCTCCACTTCGTGCAGGAAGACTCCGCCGATGCGATCGGTCGCGCGCTGGTCGGGTTTCTGAAAGAACTGCGCAGCGTCGCGACGTGACCGCGCGCCACGCGCCAACGCCGCGCCTTGTGGCGGCTGCGTTCTGGAGTACGGCCATCGCGATCGCGCCGATACTGCTGGTGCAGGCGCTGTACACGGCGCTGCGCACACCGCGGCTGCCGGAAGCCGCGCCCGGGCCGCACAGCGCCGCCGGCGGGCCCGCCGACCTGCTCGTCGTCGGCGAATCGACCGCGGTCGGGGTCGGCGTGGACGCGCTCGATGAGGCCCTGGCCGGCCAGCTGTCGGCGTGCCTGTTCGGCGATCGGCCGGCGCGCTGGTGCGTGATCGGCTGCAACGGCGCCCGCGTCTCGGCGATGTGCACACTGGTGTCTGCCGCCGAGGTGCCCCGGGCCGGGCTCGTCGTCGTGCTGCTCGGTGTCAACGATACGGTCAAGCTGACTCCGCTGCGACGCTTCCAGGCGCATGTGCGGGCGCTGGTGGAGCTGCTGAACGAACGCGGTGCCGGACGCGTGGTGATCCCCGCGGTCCCGCCGGTCGGGTGGTTCAGCGCGTTGCCACGGCCGCTGCGCTGGTTGCTGGGCTGGCGCGCCCGTCAGCTCGATGCGGCGCTGCGTGGTGTGGATGCACGTTTCGACCACCTGGCCTTGGCGTTTCCGCCGCTGCCCGAGCTGCTGGCGCCCGACGGCTATCACCCGTCGGCACGCGGTTACGCGTTGTGGGCCAGGCTTATTGCCGAAACGCTCAACGACACCCCAGCGATGCCGCCAGCGCCTGCAACGCCCGATCCGCAGGCAGCGCCAGCCGGTGATCGGCAAGCCCGCTCAGCGGCGTGTGTTCGGGATTAATCTCCACCAGCAGCGCACCGCGACGCAGCGCGACTTCGGCAAGCCCTGCAGCCGGGTAGACGAGCGATGAAGTGCCGATTGACAGGAAAACCTCGCAGCGCATCGCCGCGTCGCCGGCTGCGGTCAGTCCCTGCTCCGGCAACACTTCGCCGAACCAGACCACGTCAGGCCTGACGGGGGCACCGCACGCCGGGCACGGCGGCGGGCCGGGCGCGTCCTGGTCGACGTCCACGGTGCCGCACCGCGCGTTGCAGCGATCGCGCTGCAGATTGCCGTGGAGCTCGATGACGTGGGGGCTGCCGGCACGCTGGTGCAGACCATCGACATTCTGCGTGACGAGCCGCAGCCCGGGCAGCCCACGTCCCAGCGCTGCGAGCGCGTGGTGTGCGCCGTTGGGTTGCGCCGCGCGGACGAGCCTGCGCCGCCAGCGGTACCAGTCCCAGACGCGCTCGGGGGCGCTCGCGAAAGCTTCCGGGGTTGCGAGGTCCTCGGGGCGATACCGCGCCCACAGGCCCGTCTGGGCGTCGCGGAACGTCGGGACACCACTCGCCGCCGAGACGCCGGAACCGGTGAGCGCCAGCACGGTCGTGGCCGTGCGCAGCGCGTCCACCAGTACCGGGTCCGGCGAGTCAGTCACCGCGGCGCAACAACGCGGGCCGGGTGAGGGCGTTCAGGCGGCCTTCGACTTTGACGCGAGCTGGCGCAGGACATAGTGCAGGATGCCGCCGTTTGCGAAGTACTCCCATTCCTTCGGCGTGTCGATACGCACCCTGACGTCGAAGCTCACGGCGTCGCCCGATTCGGGCTTCGCGGTGACCTTGACGCTCGTCGGGCGCGACTCCGGGTCCAGCCCCGTGATCGTGAAGCGTTCCTTGCCCGTGAGGCCGAGCGACTCGGCGCTGTCACCGTCGGCAAACTGCAACGGTACGACGCCCATGCCGATGAGGTTGGAGCGGTGGATGCGTTCGAAGCTCTCGGCGATGACCGCGCGCACGCCGAGCAGCTTGGTGCCCTTGGCCGCCCAGTCGCGCGACGAGCCCGAGCCGTATTCCTTGCCGGCGAGCACCACCAGCGGCGTGCCCTCGTCGCGATACTTCATCGCGGCGTCATAGATGTACATCAGATCGCCGCTGGGCACGTGCACGGTGTAGCCACCTTCCTTGCCGCCGGCAAGTTTGTTGCGCAGCCGGATGTTGGCAAAGGTGCCACGCATCATGACTTCGTGGTTGCCTCGGCGGGACCCGTAAGAGTTGAACTCCTTCGGCTCCACGCCCTGCTCGATCAGGTACTTCGCCGCGGGGCTGTCGCTGGCAATGCTGCCGGCGGGGGAGATGTGGTCGGTGGTGACCGAGTCACCGAGCAGTGCCAGCACGTGCGCGTCCTCTATGGCCCCGGCGACGTCGGGCTCCAGGCCCATGCCCTCGAAGTAAGGCGGATTCTTAACGTAGGTGGAATCATCCGACCAGGCGTAGCGTTCGTCCTCGGGCACGTCGAGCGAATTCCAGTTCTCGTCGCCGTCGAATACGCCGCCGTAGCTCTTTTCAAACATCTTCGAATTGATGTTGCCGGCCAGCACCGACTGGATCTCGCTGGCGGCGGGCCACACGTCGCGCAGGTAAACCGGCTTGCCGTCGCTGTCGGTACCGAGCGGCTCGTTGTAGATGTCCACGTCGAGCGAGCCCGCCAGCGCGTAGGCGACCACCAGCGGCGGCGAGGCGAGGAAGTTCATGCGCACCTGCGGGTGGATGCGACCCTCGAAATTGCGGTTGCCCGACAGTACACTCGTGCCGACGATATCGTGTTCGGCGACTGCCGCTGCGATCTCGTCGCGCAGCGGCCCGGAGTTGCCGATGCAGGTGGTGCAGCCGAAGCCGACGGTATAGAAGCCCAGTGCCTCGAGGTCGTCGAGCAGGTCTGCCGATTCGAGATAGTCGATGACGACTTTCGAGCCGGGAGCGAGCGAGGTCTTGACCCACGGCTTGCACTGCAGGCCGCGCTGCACGGCGTTGCGGGCGAGCAGGCCGGCGCCGACCATCACCGCCGGGTTGGACGTGTTCGTGCAACTGGTAATGGCGGCGATCAGCACCGCGCCGTCCCGCAGGTCGAAGGTGTCGCCGCCCATGGTGACCCGCGCGACGCCGGCGGCATTGTGTCCGCCGACCGCGGTGTCGCCACCTTCGCCTTCGAAGGCGGCCACTTCGCCGGCCGACGGCGAGCGGCTGGACGTCATTTCTTTCAGATGCTTGCGGAAGCTGTCGCGCGCGCCGGACAGCGCGATGCGGTCCTGCGGCCGGCGCGGCCCCGCGAGGCTCGGCTCGACCGTGCCCATGTCCAGTTCCAGCGTGTCGGAGTACAGCGCCGGCTTGGCACCGTCTTCGCGCCACAGGCCCTGTTCGCGAGCATAGGCCTCGACCAGTGCGATCTGGTGGGCACTGCGTCCGGACAGCTTCAGGTAACGGATGGTTTCGTCGTCGATCGGGAAGATCGCGCAGGTGGAGCCGAACTCCGGCGACATGTTGCCGAGCGTCGCACGGTCGGCGAGAGGCAGGTTGCTGAGTCCATCACCGTAGAATTCGACGAACTTGCCCACCACCCCTTTCTTGCGCAGCATTTCGGTGACCGTGAGCACGAGGTCGGTCGCGGTGGTGCCCTCGCGCAGGTTGCCGGTGAGCTCGAAGCCTATGACCTCGGGGATCAGCATCGTGATGGGCTGGCCGAGCATCGCGGCTTCGGCCTCGATGCCGCCCACACCCCAGCCGAGCACGCCCAGGCCGTTGATCATCGTCGTGTGGGAGTCGGTGCCGACGAGCGTATCCGGGTATGCGACACGCTTGCCGTCGTGCTCGGCGTCGAACACGACCCGCCCCAGGTATTCGAGGTTGACCTGGTGGACGATGCCCGTGTTGGGCGGCACGACGCGGAAGTTGTCGAATGCCTTCTGGCCCCACCGCAGGAACGAATAACGTTCACGGTTGCGCTCGAATTCGATCGCGTTGTTCTGCTGCAGCGAATCGGCACTGCCGTAGTTGTCGACCTGCACCGAGTGGTCAATGACCAGCTCGGCGGGGGACAGCGGGTTGATGCTGGAAGCGTCGCCGCCGAGCTCCACGACCGCGTCACGCATTGCCGCGAGATCCACGATCGCCGGCACGCCGGTGAAGTCCTGGAGGATCACCCTTGCCGGGGTGAACGAGATTTCACGATCAGGTGCGGCCTTGGGGTCCCACTTTGCGAGCGCGAGTACGTCGTCACGCGTGACATTGACGCCGTCCTCGGTGCGCAGGAGGTTTTCGAGCAGGATCTTCAGGGAATAGGGCAGCCGTGCGGCGTGGCCCTCGGTCACGGCGTCCAGCCGGTAGACCGTGTAGTTGGTGCCATCCACTTCCATTGTGGACCGTGCCTTGAAGCTGTCGCTCATGTCGTCCTCTCGTACCTGTGGCCCGCGCCCGGGCGGTGTGCTTTGCTCAATTCCCCATTATAGCAGCCCCATTGGTGGCGCTGGCGCCACCCACCCGCGCCAGCGGCTCGTAGCGTTCGATGACGGCGCCGCCGAGGCACTGTTCGCCATCGTAGAACACGACCGACTGGCCCGGCGCGACTGCACACTGCGGGTTGTCGAAACGCACCGACAGGCTGCAGTCGTCGCCGCTCACGGTGCACGCCTCCAGCGGTTGCCGGTGGCGGATGCGCGCGAACCCCCGCCATGGGAGCGGGGGGCGCGCCAGCCAGGCCGGCACGGCCGTCTCGAGCACGCGCGACAGCAGCGCGGGATGATCGCGCCCCTGCACGACCACGAGCGCATTGCGCGCGGCGTCGCGTGCGGCGACGTACCACGGTGTCTCGGGCTGGCCGGCGACGCCGCCGATACCCAGACCGCCCCGCTGGCCCAGCGTGTAGCACGCGAGGCCGTGATGCCGGCCGAGCTCGTTGCCGTGCTCGTCGACGATGGGGCCGGGCGGGGTGTCGAGGTGCGCGGCGAGGAATTCTGCGAACGGGCGTTCACCGATGAAGCAGATGCCGGTACTGTCGCGGCGGTCCCAGTTGTCGAGCCCGATGTCGCGAGCGATGTGGCGCACCTCGTCCTTGGTCAGCGCACCGAGCGGGAACACCGCCGAGGCCAGCGCCCCGGGGCTGACCGCGTGCAGGAAATAGGTCTGGTCCTTGTTCTCGTCGCGCGCGCGCAGCAGACGCGCGCCGCCGTCGGCGGGTTCGACCCGCGCGTAGTGTCCCGTCGCGAGGTAACGCGCGCCGAGGCGCTGCGCGTGACGCAGGCACTCACCGAACTTGATCTCGCGGTTGCACAGGATGTCGGGGTTGGGGGTGCGGCCCGCGGCGTACTCGCGCAGGAAATCGGCGAATACGCGCGCACGATACTCATCGCTGAAGTTCACGTGATGCAGGACGAGCCCGAGCTGGTCGGCGACCCGGCGGGCGGCCTGCAGGTCCTCGGCCGCGGTGCAGTACGCGTCGTCGGCATCCCAGTTGGTCATGTGCAGCGCCTGCACCCGGTGCCCGTCCTGCAGCAGGCGCCACGCGGCGACCGCGGAGTCGACGCCGCCTGACAGCGCGACGATCGTCAGCGGGGCCGGATGTGAGGTCATGATTCGAGGGGCCGGCAGTCGGCCAGGCGCTTCAGCGGCTCGCTATGCGCTGCTGCGCTTCGGGCAGCGAGTCGAGCTGGGTGAGCACGTCGAGCGGGTAACGAATGCCCGCGGTGTAATCGTCGATGCAGCGCAGCACCATCGGGCTTCTGAGCCGCGCGGACCGGGCCGCGAGCTGTTCCCGCGTCAGCCACGTGGCACGCACGATCCCGTCGTCGAGCGCGCGGTCCGGATCATGGCCGCGGCAGTCGCCGGAGAAGGCCACCCGAAGAAACGTGCGGTCGGTATCGGGCACGCTCCAGAGGTAAATGCCCGTGACCGCGGCCGGTTCGAACGCCCACGCGGATTCTTCCAGCGTTTCCCTGATCACCGCCTCGACCAGCGATTCACCGTGTTCGAGGTGTCCGGCGGGCTGGTTGAACACGAGTTCACCGGCGACCCGCTCCTCGACCACGAGGAAACGCCCCGAACTTTCGACCACGGCCGCCACCGTGACATCTATACCGGTATTCATAACCCGCGATTATACCGTCTCAGACCCGCAGCGCGCGAAGCTCCGCGGACTGTTCGCTGCCTTCCCACATAGCGTCGAAATCATCGAGATGGCGCCGCGTCGCCGCGGGCTCCCAGGTGCCGCACAGGCCCTCGTAGCGGCTGGCGTCGGCACGGTAGACGAGGGCGGTGTCGTCGGCGAGCAGGAAGGCTTCAGCGCGCGGCGCGAAGTCCGCGCCAAGGTGGCGGAACTCGATGTAACTGCTCAGCCGACGCGCCAGGGTCACGAAACGATGTCCGGCCCGCATCGTGCGCGTCGGTTCGCTGATCAGCACGCGCACGCGGCTGAAGCTGCGCGCGAGTACGAAGTGCTTGACGGCTTCCAGGAAGCGGTCATGACCGTAGATTTCGGGTTCGAGGTCGCGCGTGAGGATGGACAGGGTGCGGGTCGCGAGCCCCACGACCTGCACCACGGAAGTACGCAGCTCGTCGCGGTTTTCGATCACGCGGCGTATCGCCCGGGGCCTGGTCTCGTCGATCATCGCTGCAGAAAGGCTCGCATCCGGATGTGGGGTATGCCGTCTTCCATGAATTCGGTGCCTTCGGCGACGAAGCCATGGCGCTCGTAGAGTCGGCGCGCATGCGTCTGGCTGTGGAGCCAGACCTCGCCGTGGCCGGCCCGGCGTGCGCAGTCGAGCAGACGCGCCACGATCATGCCGCCGATGCCACGGCCGCGATGGCTGTCGACCACCGCGATGCGACCCAGTCTACCGACCGGGTCGAGCCGGCCGGTGCCAACTGCGTCACGTTTCCCCGCCACCGCGAGCACGTGCACTGACACCGCGTCGTTCGAATCGAACTCGTATTCCGCCGGAATGCGCTGCTCATCGACGAATACACGCATGCGCACTTCGCGCACCGCCGGTTGCCACTCGCTGTCCCAGCGAAGTTCGAGCAGTTCGCAGGCCCCGTCGGGCGACTCCGACGGCATCGCGCACTCAGGCCTCGCGCGCGAGGCGCCTGGCCAGCCCGATATAACCTGCAGGCGTGAGCTCCAGCAGCGCGCGGCGCGCGTCATCGGGGATATCGAGGTCCTCGATGAACCGGCGCAGTGTCTTTTCATCGACGGCGCGCCCGCGCGTGAGGCTCTTGAGTTTTTCGTAGGGCTCGGGGATGGCGTAGCGGCGCATCACCGTCTGCACGGCTTCGGCGAGCACCTCCCAGCTGTCGTCCAGATCGGCCGCCAGGCGCTCGCGGTCGGCTTCGAGTTTCTCCAGCCCCTTGAGCATCGCGCGTACCGAGATCAGCGAGTGGCCGAGTGCCACACCGATGTTGCGAAGCACCGTGGAGTCGGTGAGGTCGCGCTGCCAGCGTGACAGCGGCAGCTTGCCGGCAAAATGCTGCAGCAACGCATTGGCGACGCCGAGGTTGCCTTCGGCGTTTTCGAAATCGATGGGGTTAACCTTGTGGGGCATCGTCGACGAGCCGACCTCGCCGTCGACCGCGCGCTGGCGGAAATAGCCGACCGAGATGTAACTCCACACGTCGCGACACAGGTCAATGCACACGGTATTGAAACGCGCCAGCGCGTCACAGTACTCGGCGATCCAGTCGTGGGGTTCGATCTGGGTCGTGTAGAAATTGATTTCCAGGCCCAGGCTTTCGACGAAGCGCTGCGCGAATTCCGACCAGGCGACGTCGGGGTAGGCGATGAGGTGTGCGTTGAAATTGCCCACTGCGCCATTGATCTTGCCCAGCGGTGTGACCGCCGCGAGCGCGCGACGCTGGCGCGCCAGCCGGTGGGCGAAGTTCGCGACTTCCTTGCCGAGCGTGGTCGGCGACGCCGACTGACCATGCGTGCGCGAGAGCATCGGCAGGTCGGCGTGCTGATGCGCCTGGTTGCGCAGCACGGTGACGAGCTGGTTCATCGCCGGGATCAGTACGCGGTCGCGCGCGTGCGCGAGCATCAGCGCGTAGGCGAGGTTGTTGATGTCTTCGGAGGTGCACGCGAAGTGAATGAACTCGCGCACCTTCACGGCTTCCGGGTCGTTGCCGAGACGCTCGCGAAGAAAGTACTCGACCGCCTTCACATCGTGGTTGGTGGTGCGCTCGATGCGCTTGATGTGGCGCGCGTCCTCGACGCCGAACTCGTCGACGATGCGATTGAGATGGTCCTTGAGCACCGGAGACAGTGCGGGCAGCTCCTCGATGCCGGGGTCGGCGGCGAGGTGCTGCAGCCAGCGCACCTCCACGAGGGTGCGGTAGCGAATCAGCGCGTACTCGCTGAAAAAGTTACGCAGATCGTCGCATTTCTCGCCGTAACGTCCATCGACGGGCGAGATTGCGGTAAGCGGGCTGAGGTCCATTGTGAGCTGCGGCGCGCGGTCTATACAGGGCCTGAAAGTGTGCGCATCATACACCATTAGATGCCGCGGCCCGCGCCGTCCGGCGCGCGTGGCGGCACGACGGAATCACGACCGGGAGCAGCGATGGGCGAGCGGCGCACGCGCACCGAACGCGACAGTATGGGCGAGCTCGAGGTGCCGGCCGATGCGCTGTGGGGCGCCCAGACCCAGCGCGCGATCGACAATTTCGGCATCAGCGGGCTCGTCATGCCACACGGGTTCATCCGCGCCCTGGGGCTGGTGAAGTCCGCGGCGGCTGCGGTCAACGCCGAGCTTGGCCTGCTCGATGCCGCCACCGCCGACGCCATCATCGCCGCCGCCGACGAGGTCGCCGCCGGCGAGCATGACGCCCAGTTCCCGGTCGACGTGTTTCAGACGGGCTCGGGTACGAGCTCGAACATGAACGCGAACGAGGTGATCGCGGCGCGGGCCTCGCACAAGGCCGGTCTCGCGGTGCATCCCAACGATCACGTCAACATGGGCCAGAGCAGCAACGACGTGATCCCGACCGCGATTCACGTGGCCGCGACGCTCGCGCTGACCGAGTCGCTGCTGCCGGCGCTCGCGCACCTCGCCGAAACGATCGAATCGCGCGCGGCCGAGCTGTCGGACACCGTCAAGACCGGTCGCACGCACCTGATGGACGCGATGCCGGTCACCTTCGGGCAGGAACTCGGCGGCTGGGCGGCGCAGGTGCGCGCCGGCAGCCACCGCGTTGCCGGCGTTCTGCCCCGCCTGTCGGCGCTCGCGCAGGGCGGGACCGCGGTCGGTACCGGGATCAACGCCCATCCCGAGTTCGCGATCCGCGTGTGTGCCCGTCTGTCTGCGCGCACCGGTATCGCGTTCCGGCCTGCTGACGACGCCTTCGAGGCGCTCAGCTGCCAGGACACCTCGGTCGAACTGTCGGGCCAGCTGCGCACCGTCGCGGTCAGCCTGATGAAAATCGCCAACGACCTGCGCTGGATGAACTCCGGCCCGCTCGCCGGTCTCGGCGAGATCAGCCTGCCGGCGCTGCAGCCCGGCTCGAGCATCATGCCGGGCAAGGTCAACCCGGTCATTCCGGAGGCGGTGGCGATGGCCTGCGCGCAGGTGATGGGCCACGACACGACGATCGCGGTTGCCGGGCAATCGGGGAACTTCCAGCTCAACGTGATGCTGCCGGTGGTCGCCTGGAACCTGCTGCACTCGACGGCTCTGCTCGCAAGCGCAAGTCGCCGCCTCGCCGATGCCGCGATCGTCGACTTCACCGTCAACGACTCGCGCCTCGAGTCGGCGCTGGAGCGCAGCCCCATTCTCGTCACCGCGCTGAACCCCGTGATCGGCTATGAAAAGGGGGCCGAGATCGCCAAGCGCGCCTACGCCGAGGGCAGAGCGGTGCTCGACGTGGCCGAGGAGGTCACCGGCATGCCACGCGGGACGCTCGCCGAGCTGCTCGACGCGCGCGCGCTGACCCGCGGCGGCCTGCCGGACTGAGGGGGCGGGTGGCCGGAGCCGCCGATCGTCCGCGTCGCGCGCCCGTCGCGCGAGAGACGCTGCGCCGCGCGCTCGCCGACACCCGTCCGCCCGAAGATCCAAGCCGTGGGCACCTCATCGGCGCGCGCCGCGAGCTGTCGCCGGCGCTCGCCCGGATTGCCGCAAGCCCGGCGCGACCGGCGGCGGTGCTGCTGCCGCTGCTCGACCGGCCCTCTGCGAAGCACGGCGTGTCGGTGCTGTTTACCGAGCGGGCGGACCACCTTCGACATCACGCCGGGCAGGTAAGCTTTCCCGGCGGCGGCTTCGAGCATCATGAAAACGATCCGCGGTCGGCAGCGCTGCGCGAGGCCGAGGAGGAGATCGGGCTGCTCGCGACGCAGGTCGAGGTTCTCGGCTACCTGCTCCCGCAGCTCACGGTGTCGGGCTATGCGGTGACGCCGGTCGTCGGGTGGGTCAGCGGCGACTTCCGGCCGCGGCCCGATCCGGCGGAGGTGGCCTCGGTGTTCGAGGTGCCGCTGTCGCACTTCCTCGACCCGGGCAATCTCACGTATCGCGAGCGCGAGTGGGAGGGCGCCTGTTTCGAAGTCGCCGAGTTCCGCTGGCAGGGCCACCTGATCTGGGGTGCCACCGCGGTGATGCTGCTCCGACTCTGCGAAAGTCTCGATCTGAATAAACTTTAATACAGTGTGTTATGAGCGAAATAGAGAAACTGCTTGAGATCATGGCGCAGCTTCGTGACCCGGAGACGGGCTGTCCATGGGACCTTGCGCAGGACTTTTCTACAATTGCGCCGTATACCATTGAAGAAGCATATGAAGTAGCCGATGCAATAGAGCGCGGAAATCACGACGAGCTGCGCGACGAACTGGGTGATCTGCTGCTGCAGGTGGTCTTTCATGCACAGATGGGCCGTGAGCGCGGGGTATTCGATTTCGAATCGGTCTGCAGAGCTATAAATGACAAGATGATTCGTCGTCACCCTCATGTTTTTTCTGATGAACAAATAGACACCCCGGAACAGATGCGGGATCGATGGGAAGCGCTGAAGGCGCGCGAACGCGAGTCGCGCGCGCCGGCGGGCGCCCGCGGATCCGTACTCGACGACGTGCCGGTCGCGCTGCCGGCACTGACCCGGGCGGTCAAGCTGTCGCGTCGTGCGACACGGTTGGGCTTCGAATGGCCCGACGTCGCGGGCGTGAGGGCCAAGGTCGACGAAGAACTGGCCGAACTCGATGCCTTGATCGCGGCCGGCAATCCGCCCGACGGGGCAGCGCTCAAGGACGAGCTTGGCGACGTGCTGTTCGCACTGGCCAACCTCGCCCGACACCTCGATGTGGACCCCGAGGCCGCCCTGCGGGGCACCAACGAGAAGTTCCGGCGCCGGTTCACCTACGTCGAAGACCAGGTGGACGGGCAGGTGCGGCCACTCGACGTCCTCGAGCGCCACTGGCAGGCGGCGAAGGC
>PWYM01000249.1 GCA_003567855.1 Gammaproteobacteria bacterium
ACGCCCAGCACCGTGACGGTCACCTCGTCCCCGATCATGACCGTCTCGCCGACCCTCCGCGTCAGAATCAGCATCACCAAACTCCTTCTCGGTCGACGGCCTGGACGCGGCTGAACACCAGCCTGGCGGGCCTTCCCGCTGCGCCTGCCCCACGAGTCCGTTCCCTTGTCATCCAGCGCCCGCGCCCGGCCCCCATCGGCGCGCGCCGGCCCCAGCCCGGTTTCTGACGGCTTGTTGTTTACGAGTCAATACTAGCCCACAACAGGTGCCCGGCAAACCATTGTTTTGAAAGGAACTTGGACCCGGTCTAAGGACGAGCCGCGGTTGCGCTGCAACATCAGGCCTCGAGCTGCGCGGCCAGCACTTTCGCGGCGCCGGCAAGCGCGCCGTCAAGCGCTTCCGGGTCGCTGCCCCCGGCCTGCGCGAAATCCGCCCGGCCGCCGCCGCGGCCACCTACCGCGGCCGCGATCTCGCGCACCAGCGCGCCGGCCTGGACGCGCGCCGTCAGGTCGCGCGTGACGCCGGCGGCGAGGCGCACCTTGTCGTCCTCGACCGTACCGAGCAGGACCACGCCGCTGCCGAGCCGGTCCTTGAGCTGGTCCACCGCCTCGCGCAGCGCGCGCGCGTCGGCGCCATCGACGCGTGCCGCGACCAGCCTGATGCCGTCCACATCGACCGCCTGTTCGAGCAGGTCGCGTCCCTGCCCGCTTGCGAGCTGGCGCTTGAGCTTTTCGAGCTCGCGTTCCAGTTCGCGGGTGCGCTCGAGAACCTGGCGCACCCGGCCCTCTGCGTCGCGCCGGCCGCCGCGCACGAGCTCGGCGACGCGACCCAGAGCATCCTCGCCCTCGCGCACCCACTCGAGCGCGTTCTCACCGGTGACCGCCTCGATGCGGCGCACGCCCGACGCGATGCCGGCCTCGCTGACGATCTTGAACAGGCCGATGTCGCCGACACGCTCCACGTGCGTACCGCCGCACAGTTCGGTAGAGAAATCCCCGAATCGCAGCACGCGCACGCGATCACCGTAGCGGTCGCCGAAGAACGCGAGCGCGCCGGCGTCCAGCGCTTCCTGGAAGCCCATGACCTGGCTCTCTGCCGGCGTGTTGGCGCGAATCTGTGCGTTCACCAGCCGCTCGATCTCCTCGAGCTGTGCGCCGGTGAGCGGCTCGTAATGCGAGAAGTCGAATCGCAGCCGGTCGGGCGCGACCAGCGAGCCCTTCTGCTGCACGTGCGTGCCGAGCACGCGGCGCAGTGACGCGTGCAGCAGGTGCGTGGCCGAATGGTTGAGCACCGTGGCCTGGCGGCGCGCCGCGTCGACGCGCGCGGCCAGCCGCTCGCCGACCTGCAGGCGCCCGGAGTGCACGCGCCCGACGTGCCCGAACCCGGCGCCGAACCGGCGAGTGTCGTCGACCTCGAAGCGGGCGTGATCGCCGAGCAGCTCGCCCGAGTCACCGACCTGCCCGCCGCCTTCGGCGTAGAACGGCGTGCGGTCGAGAAACACCAGGCCCTGCTCGCCTTCGTCGAGAAACTCGACGGAAGCGCCGTCACGGAACAGCGCGACGACGACCCCGTCGCCGTCGAGGCGTTCATAGCCGATGAACTCGCTAGGCGCATCGACGCGCACGTCGTCCCCCTGGCCGGCGGAGAACCGGCTGGCGGCCCGGGCGCGCTCGCGCTGCGCGCGCATCGCCGCGTCGAACCCCGGCTGGTCGATGGACAGCCCGCGCTCGCGCGCGATGTCGGCGGTGAGATCGAGCGGGAAACCGTAGGTGTCGTACAGCCTGAACACGGTCTCACCGGGAATCTCGGCACCGGCGAGATCGACGATCGCGGCATCGAGGATCTGCATGCCCTGCGACAGCGTTTCCGCGAAGCGCTGTTCTTCCTGCAACAGCACGCGTTCGACGTGTGCGCGCTGGGTGACGAGTTCCGGGTAGGCCTCGCCCATCTCGGCGGCGAGGTCGCCCACCAGCGCGTGAAAAAACGGCGTCTCGCAGCCGAGCTGGTAGCCGTGGCGCACCGCGCGGCGGATGATCCGGCGCAGCACGTAACCGCGCCCCTCGTTGGACGGCAGTACGCCGTCGACGATGAGGAATGCACAGGCCCTGATATGGTCGGCGATCACGCGCAGCGAGCTCGACGCGGGGTCTTTCGCCCCCGTCGCCCGGGCCGCCGCCTGCACGAGCCTTGCGAACAGGTCGATGTCGTAGTTCGAGTGCACGCCCTGCATGACCGCGGCCACGCGCTCGAGGCCCATGCCGGTGTCGACCGAAGGTTTGGGGAGCGGCTTCAGCTCACCACTCGCGGCGCGTTCGAACTGCATGAACACGAGGTTCCAGATCTCAACGTAGCGGTCACCGTCCTCGTCGGGTGAACCCGGGGGGCCACCGGGCACGTCCGGGCCGTGATCATAGAAAATCTCGCTGCACGGCCCACAGGGGCCGGTGTCACCCATCGCCCAGAAGTTGTCTTTCTCACCGAGGCGCGAGAATCGCTGCGGACTAACGCCGACCTCGTCGAGCCAGATCGACGCGGCTTCGTCGTCGTCGTGGTAGACGGTGACCCACAGCCGCTCGGGCGCGAGCCCGAGCTCGACGGTGACGAACTCCCATGCGTAGGCGATCGCCTCGCGCTTGAAGTAGTCGCCGAAGCTGAAGTTGCCGAGCATCTCGAAGAACGTGTGGTGGCGCGCGGTATAGCCGACGTTCTCGAGGTCATTGTGCTTGCCACCGGCACGCACGCAGCGCTGGGAGCTCACGGCGCGCGGCGGGTCGCGGTGTTCGCGACCCAGGAACGCGTCCTTGAACTGCACCATGCCCGCGTTGGTGAACAGCAGCGTCGGGTCATTGTTCGGCACCAGTGACGCACTGGCCACGACCTCGTGGCCGTGGCGAGCGAAATAGTCCAGAAACCGTTGCCTGAGTTCGGCGCTGTTCATCGTTGCATCCTGCTCGAATCCGTTCGTGCGCGCGGCCCGCGGCGGAGCCATCCCTGGGGCTCAGACCGGGAAGTCCCCCAGCGCGTTGCGGACCTGTTCGCTGGAGAAACCCCGATATTGCAGGAAACGGGCCTGTCTTGCCCATTCCCGGTAGTTCTCGGGGGGTGCGGTGCCGAAGCGCGCGTCGCGGGTTTCGCGCGCCAGCGCTGCCCAGTCCATGCCCAGGGCGTCGAGCTGCTCGCGCGCGTCGGACCCGCCTATACCGCGCCGGGCGAGTTCGGCGACGATGCGCACCGGCCCCTGGCCGCGGCGGATGCGGCTTTCGATGAACTGCCCGGTGAAGCGTTCGTCGCTGAGCAGGCACTCGCCGGCGAGCGTGTCGAGCGTGTCGCCGACCAGCGCCGCGTCAAAACCGCGCTGTGCGAGCTTGTCGGCGAGTTCGGCGCGCGAGTGCTCGCGCCGCGCGAGCAGATCCATGGCCGTGCGCCGGCACGCGACCGCCTCAGCGGCGCCGGACGCCGCCGGGGCGTCGTCCGTCACCGCGGGCTCAGGCCTCCTCGGCCTTGGCGGCGTCGGCCGCGTCCGGAGATTCAGCGGGGTGGAGCTTCGGCAGCATGTGCTCGCGGACCCGGCGGTCGATCTCGTTGGCGATCTCGGGGTTGCCGGTGAGGAAGGTGCGCACGTTTTCCTTGCCCTGGCCGATGCGTTCGCCGTTGTAGCTGTACCAGGCGCCGGACTTGTCGACGATGCCGGCCTGCACGCCGAGGTCGATGAGTTCACCCTCGCGAGAGATGCCCTGGCCGTAGAGGATTTCGAACTCGGCCTGCTTGAACGGCGGCGCGACCTTGTTCTTGACGACCTTGACGCGGGTCTGGTTGCCGATGACCTCGTCGCCCTTCTTGATCGCGCCGATGCGGCGGATGTCGAGGCGCACCGAGGCGTAGAACTTCAGCGCATTGCCGCCGGTAGTCGTTTCCGGGCTGCCGAACATCACGCCGATCTTCATGCGGATCTGGTTGATGAAGATCACCATGCAGTTCGAGCGCTTGATGTTGCCGGTGAGCTTGCGAAGCGCCTGGCTCATCAGCCGGGCCTGCAGGCCGACGTGCGAGTCGCCCATCTCGCCCTCGATCTCGGCCTTGGGCACCAGTGCCGCGACCGAGTCGACGACGACCACATCGACCGCGCCGGAGCGCACCAGCATGTCGGCGATTTCCAACGCCTGTTCGCCGGTGTCGGGCTGCGAGACGAGCAGGTCGTCGAGATCGACGCCCAGGGCCTCGGCGTATTCGGGATCCAGCGCGTGCTCGGCGTCGACGAAGGCGGCGGTGCCGCCGGCCTTCTGCGCTTCGGCGATGACCTGCAGCGTCAGCGTGGTCTTGCCCGACGATTCAGGCCCGTAGATCTCGACCACGCGGCCGCGCGGCAACCCGCCTATACCGAGCGCGACGTCCAGCCCCAGCGAGCCGGTGGAGACCGCGCGCACGTCGCGCGCCGCGGAACCGTCGCCAAGGCGCATGACCGAACCCTTGCCGAACTGCTTCTCGATCTGCCCGAGCGCTGCTGCCAGCGCCTTTTTCCTGTTCTCGTCCATGGATTTCGCCGTGTTTCGGAGGTGTGTGGGCGCGCCGCGCGGAGCGGGCACGCTCGTCCCGGATCAGGGGCGCATTATTCCACGAATCGCCGGCACCCGCAGTGCGAGAAACCGGCGCCGGAGCCCGTATTCGCGTGCGGTTGCAACGCTGCATCCCGGATATCGGTGCGCGGCGCTCAATAGGCAGCAGGCCAGCACGCCAGCGGTCTGTACCGCGCACCGCCCGGACCCGTCGACGACTCTACGAGCGCCCACGCGGTCACCCGCCAGTCGAACGGCGCGACGACCGCGTCCGGCGCGGGCGCGGGTGCGTCGCGGCGCACCGTCACGTGGGGCCGGAACTGCGTGTGCCGACGCTCGAAGCCAAGCGGCGACAGTGCCGCCCAAAGCCCGCGCTCGAACGCGAGCAGCGCCTCCGGCGGCCGTGACGGCGCCAGCCACAGCACCCTGGGCCTGCCGAAGTAGCCGACACGGTCGATGTGCAGCGTCATCGCCGGCAACACGAGCCCGGAGGCGACGTCGCGGAGCGCATCGATCACCGGTGCCTCCACGCTGTGCAGGAAAGCGAGCGTCAGGTGCAGGTGCTCATACCCCACCGCCCGGCCGCCACCGTAGCCGCCCACGGCGCGCGCCGCAGCCGCCAGCGCGTCGCGCGCGCGATCGTCCGGCCACAGCGCGAAGAACAGCCGATGGCGGGGCGGCGCACTCAACCCTGCAGGTCCGGTGCGTCGGCAAGCAGCTTGGCCCAGCGCGACAGCGCGTGCGCGACCGTCGCGCGTCGCACCGCGTCGCGCCCGCCGGGCAATACCAGCCGCTCGCTGACCGCCGGGTCGCCGGCAGCGCTGGCCCACGCGAACCAGACCGTGCCGACTGGTTTGTCCGGGCTGCCGCCATCGGGGCCGGCGACCCCGCTGACGGCGACCGCGTGGTCGGCGCCCGACAGTGCCAGCGCGCCCCGGGCCATCGCGCAGACCACCGCGCGGCTGACGGCCCCGTGGCGCGCGAGCACGCCGGCGTCGACGCCGAGCAGCCGCTGCTTGGCATCGTCGGCGTAGGTGACGAGCCCGTAACCGAACCACGCCGAACTGCCCGGCACGTCAGTCAGAACCTTGGCGATCCAGCCTCCGGTACAGGACTCGGCGGTGACCACGGTCTCGCCGCGTGCGCGCAGTCGCTCGCCGAAGTCGCACGCGAGCGCAGTCAGCGCTGCGTCATCATGGGCCCGTCCCGTTTCAGTCATCGTTCGCCTCCGCAAGCACCTGTGCGTAGAGCCGGGCATAGGCACCGGACATCGCGTCGATCGAGTGTTGCGCAAGCACGTGGCGACGGCCGGCGGCGCCCATCGCGAGTCGGCGTGCATCGTCGGCGAGCAGCGCATCGACCGCGCCGGCGAGCGCCGGCGCGTCGCCGGGCGCCACCAGCACCGCGGTCTCGCCGTCGACGACCGCCTCCGGAATCCCGCCGGCGCGGCTCGCGACCACCGCAACCCCGCACGCCTGGGCCTCGAGCAGCGCGACACCGAGGCCCTCGGCGGTCGCCGGATGGACAAGCACCTCGAGCGTCGGCAGCCAGCGCTCCAGATCTTCGCGGAAGCCGACGAAACGCACCGATCTGCGCCATCCGGCGGCCTCGACGTGCGCCCGCCAGCTCGCCTCGCCGGCCCCCTGCCCGAACAGCAGGATGACCGTGTCGGGGTGGCGTTCGAGGATTGCAGGCAACGCGTCGAACAGCACGTCATGGCCCTTGCGCGGAATGAACTGCGCGACCATGCCGACGAGTCGTGCGTCGCGATCGAGTCCGAGCGTATCGATCACGCGCGCACGGTGGTTGGCCGACGCATCGGGACTGAAGCGCGCGGTATCCACCGCGCTGGGGATCACGGTGCATAACCCGGGCGCCAGTCCCGAGTCGGCCACCACCTGGCGCGCCACCGCCCGCGAGATCGCGACCATGCGCGCGTAACGCCGCACGCGCCAGCGCGTCGCGACACCCGGCTCCGGGTTGTCGACCCGCCGCGTGACGACGGCCGGCACACCGGTGCGCATTGCCGCCCATGCGGTGTACCAGTCGGCGCCGCGCCGTCCGTGCGCGTGCAGCAGGTCGGGGCTGCAGGCTTTGACCAGCCGCACCAGCCGTGCGCCGGCCAGCAGGTCGGCCTCGCCGCGCCAGCGCAGTTCGACGACCTCGGCGAACTGCGACGCGGCCGCGGCGAGTGCACCACCACGCGCGCATGCGAGCACGTTGACGATACCCTCGCGCGCGAGTCCTTCGAGCAGCCACAGCACCTGTCGGGCCCCGCCGTACAGGTGCCGACCGGTTTCCACGTGCAGCACTTTCATGTGCGTCGGCGCGGGTCGCGCTGCAGCATGCGCGCGACTTGACTGACCGGCACGCACGTGAGGTCTACGCAGGCCGCTTCCATGACGAAGAACCCGGGGTTTTCGGTCAACTGCGGGATGGTGCAGGCTCCGGGTAGTGCCGGGGGATGCCCCGGGGACGCTCGGGCAATGTCGACCGGCGCCCGGGGCAGACGCCGCGCGCGAGGCGTGCGAGCATGTAGGGATAATGCATCAGCCGCTTGGCGGCGTAAAACCGGGGGGAATTCGATGAAGACACGGGCAGCAGTCGCATTCGAGGCCGGCAAACCGCTGGAAATCGTGGAGCTCGACCTGGAAGGTCCGCGCGAGGGTGAAGTCCTCGTCGAGGTCAAGGCGAGCGGCGTATGTCACACCGACGCGTTCACGCTGTCGGGCGAGGATCCGGAAGGTCTTTTCCCATCGGTACTCGGTCACGAGGGCGCAGGTGTCGTCGTCGAGACCGGCCCGGGCGTGAAGTCACTGAAACCAGGCGACCACGTGATCCCGCTCTACACCGCCGAGTGCCGCGAATGCGAGTACTGCCTGAACCCCAAGACCAACCTGTGCCAGGCCGTGCGCGCCACGCAGGGCCAGGGCCTGATGCCCGATGGCACCAGCCGCTTCTCGTACAAGGGCCAGAAGATTCATCATTACATGGGCTGTTCGACGTTCTCGAACTACACCGTGCTGCCGGAAATATCGCTCGCAAAAATCCGAGACGACGCCCCGTTCGACAAGGTGTGCTACATCGGCTGCGGCGTCACCACCGGCGTCGGCGCGGTGATCTACACCGCCGGGGTGGAGCCGGGTGCGACGGTCGCGGTGTTCGGGCTCGGTGGCATCGGCCTTAACGTGATCCAGGGCGCACAGCTCGTCGGTGCCGGGCGCATCATAGGCGTCGACCTCAACCCGGAGAAGGAGACGCTTGCGCGCGAGTTCGGTATGACCGACTTCGTGAACCCGAAAGACGTCGATGACGTCGTGCAGCACATCGTCGCGATGACCGACGGTGGCGTCGACTACTCGTTCGAATGCATCGGCAACGTCACCACGATGCGCCAGGCGCTCGAGTGCTGCCACAAGGGCTGGGGTGAGAGCGTGATCATCGGTGTCGCCGGCGCCGGCCAGGAAATCGCTACGCGCCCGTTCCAGCTCGTGACGGGGCGCGTGTGGCGCGGCTCGGCCTTCGGCGGCGCGCGCGGGCGCACCGACGTGCCGCGGATGGTCGACTGGTACATGGACCGGCGCATCCGCATCGACGAGATGATCACGCACACGATGCCGCTCGAGGAGATCAACACCGCGTTCGACCTGATGCACGCGGGCAAGTCCATACGCAGCGTGATCGTCTACTGACGACGATCAGCACACGCGGGCGCGCACCACCAGGTCTTTCGAAGGCCGCCGGGACGAGGGTCCCGGCGGTCATTCGACCTCGAAGCGGACCCCCTGCGCGAGCGGCAGCTCACGCGAGTAGTTGACGGTCTGCGTCTGGCGGCGCATGTAGACCTTCCACGAATCCGACCCGGACTCGCGGCCGCCGCCGGTTTCCTTCTCGCCACCGAAGGCGCCGCCGATCTCGGCACCGCTCGGGCCGATGTTGACGTTCGCAATGCCGCAGTCGCCGCCACTCGCCGACAGGAAGCGCTCGGACTCGCGCAGGTCGGTCGTGAAGATGCACGACGACAGTCCCTGCGGGACGTCGTTGTGCATCGCTATGGCGTCATCCAGCGCGTCGTACTCCATCAGGTAGAGGATGGGGGCGAAGGTCTCGCGGCGCACCACGTCGGTCTGCGCGGGCATGCGCACCAGCGCAGGGCGTCGATAGTGTCCGCCCGACAGCCCTTCGACGGCGACCGTCTCGCCACCGGAGACCTGCCCGCCCTGCGCGCGCGCGTCGTCGAGCGCGGCATCCATCGCTTTCGAGGCCTCGGCGTCGATCAGCGGCCCGACCAGCGTGCCGTCGATGAGCGGGTCGCCGACGGCCATGCTCGCGAACGCCCGCTCGAGCCGCGGCAGCAGTGCCTCGCTGACGGACCGATGCACGATCAGGCGGCGCAGCGTCGTGCAGCGCTGGCCGGCGGTGCCCGCGGCGGCAAAGCAGATCGCCCGCATCGCCATGTCGAGGTCGGCGCTGGGCGTGACGATCGCGGCGTTGTTGCCGCCGAGCTCGAGCAGGACGCGGCCGAAGCGCGACATCACGCGGGGGCCGACCGCACGTCCCATCCGCGTCGACCCGGTCGCCGAAATCAGCGGCAGCGCCGGCGAGTCGACGAGCGCCTCACCGACCTCGGCGCCGCCGATCACGACCTGCGCGAGGTCTGCGGGCGCGTCGTCACCGAAGCGCTCGAGCGCACGCGCGAACAGCGCCTGCGTGCCGAGCGCGGTCAGCGGCGTCTTCTCGGAGGGTTTCCAGATCACGGGGTCACCGCACACCAGCGCGAGTGCCGCGTTCCACGACCACACCGCGACGGGGAAGTTGAACGCAGTGATCACGCCGACCGGGCCGAGCGGATGCCAGCGTTCGAGCAGGTGGTGGCCCGGGCGTTCGGAGGCGATCGTCAGGCCGTAGAGCTGGCGCGAGAGCCCGACGGCAAAGTCGCAGATGTCGATCATCTCCTGCACTTCGCCCTCACCCTCGGTAAGGATCTTGCCGTTTTCCAGCGTCACGAGCGTGGCCAGCGCGCGCTTGTGCGTGCGCAGCTCTTCACCGAGCAGGCGGATCAGCTCGCCGCGGCGCGGCGGCGGTGCGTCGCGCCACGCGCGAAACGCGTGTCCGGCGCGTTCGATGCACGTGGCCACTTCGCGCGGGTCGGTGGTCGCGACCTCGGCGATCGTCTCGCCGCCGATCGGCGAGGTCACCGCGAGCTCACCGCCCTGCCAGGCGTCCCGGGGGGCGCCGAGCTCGTCGAGCACGGCCTGTACCTGCTGCATGCGGGAATTCATCGTGACACCTTCCTCCTGGTCTTGATTGTCAGGCCGCGCCACGCGCGGCCGGTGCGTCGGCGTCCGCCGGAGCCACCTTGGCCTTTGCGAACACGCGGCCGAAGCGGTTGTCGAGGAACACCTCGAGCGGCACCTGTTCCTGGCGCAACAGCCCGCGCGATGGCAGCACGCCGGCGAACATCAGGTCGATCATCGCGCAGACGCCACCCGCAGTCACGACCTGTATCGCCGTGCGCGGCTGGCCGGCGACATCGCGCCCGTATACGCGGGTTGCGAAGGTCTCCTGTTCGAGTACGCCATCGCGGCGCCCGCTGACGGTCACGTGAATCACGACGACGTCGTCGCGCGTCGCCGGAATCGCATCGCGCAGCAGCTCGAGCAGGTGATCTCGCCGCTCGCGCAGCCGCAGATCGTCAAGCAGCAGGCGCATCGCGTCGGCGTGGCCGGGATAGCGCAGTGACTGGTAACGCAGTTCGCGCACGCGCCCGTGCAGCGTATCGGTCAGTGACCCGACGCCGCCCGACGTGTTGAACGCCTCGTACGTGACGCCGTCAATGCGCAGCGTGACCAGGTCCTCGAGCGGTGCGAGCTCGCGGCGCTCGCCGGCGACGATCGCCGGACACGGCTCGCAGTATTCGTTGATCACGCCCTCGGGACTCCACGTGAAATGGTAGCCGAGCCGGTTGGTCGGGTACCGCGGCAGTGCACCGACGCGCATCAGCACGCGCTCGGGCTCGTCGAAACGCATCGCCAGCGCATGCGCCACGACCGATACGAAACCGGGCGCAAGCCCGCACTGCGGCATGAACGCGCTGTGCCCTTCAGCAGCGAGCTCGCCTACCGCGCGCGTGGTCGCGACATCCTCGGTGAGGTCGAAATACGGGATCGCCGCGCGCGCCGCCGCCTCGGCGAGCGGCAGCGTGAGCTGCCAGGGCAGTGCGCTGACCACCGCGTCGGCGCCGGCGAGTGCACGATCGATGGCTGCCGGCGACTCGACGTCGGCCTGGCGGACCTCGAGCCGCGGGCCGGTCGCGACGCGTTCGAGCTGTTCACGGTCATGGTCGATGAGTACGACGGCATAGTCACCACTCGCGCACAGCATGTCGGCGATGGTCTCGCCGATGCGCCCTGCCCCCACCACGCAAATGCTTTTCATCGCCGTACTCCGAATGTCGTGCTGCTGCCCGGAACCCACTATCGCGCACGGCGAAGTCGATTTGCATTGGCATTCCGGTCGAAAAGGAACGAGAATTCAGGCGAAATGTCATCTCAGCACGTCAATTCGACGACTTCAACACTCGATCAGCTTGACACGCGGCTGCTGTCTGAGCTGCGCACGAACGCCCGGCTCGGCATCGCCACGCTGGCACGCCGCCTCGGCGTCGCACGCTCGACAGTGCAGGCGCGGCTCTCACGGCTCGAGCGCCGCGGCGTAATCGCCGGCTACACGGTCCGGCTCGACCCCGCCGTCGAGGCGGGGCTCATCCGTGCCCATGTCATGATCAGCGTGCAGTCTCGCTACGCGGCCCGGGTCACCGTCGCGCTGGAGAAGCGCGACGACGTGCGCACGCTGTACGCGATCAGCGGGCAGTACGACATGATCGCCGTCGTCGTCGCCGCCAGTACGCGTGGGCTCAACACCGCGCTCGACGCGATCGGTGCACTGCCAGGTGTAGAACGCACGGTCTCGTCGGTGCTGCTCGATACGAAGTTTGATCGCTGATCCGCATCACCGCAGCGAGCAGCGCCGAAGCCAGTTGCCCGGACCGGGCGCGCTCGACTGCCGCCAGAGATACGTACCGCGTTCGATGAGGGCGCCGTCGCGCTGGCGCAGCTCATCAGGGAATATGCATATTGCGCCACTCATGAGGATCATCAAGACTGATTGCCGGTCGTATGACGATCGGTTGGCGGCGTAGTGGCTGCGCAACCTCGAAGGGGCTGGAGATGTGACTGAGCGAGCGGCGAATCGCGCAGCGTCGAGCACGGCCTCGATTGCGCCAGGGGCCGGGTGGCCGACGGCGCAGGCGTGCGCCGCCGATCAACATGTCTTCGGCTGCGGCGAGCGATGAACCGGCCCGAACCCGAGACACCGTCAAAGCCGCCATCAGGGCCGACCCTGCAGGCGCTGCTCATACTCCTGATGATCGCGGTCACGCTGGCGATACTGATGACGCAGCGCGGGTCGCCTGTACAGCCGCCCGAACCGACCCTGGAGATTCCCTACACCGAGTTCAAGCGGCTGGTCGAGCAGCGGCGGGTCCAGCGGATCACGATGCGTGGACATGCGCTGCACGGCGAGCTGCACGAATCGCGGCCCCTGGGACCGGATCGGGTCGAAAGCGCTCGGTTCACAACCCGCGTGCCGGCAATCGGTGATGCCGATCTGCTTGCGCTGCTCGAGGCGGGGGAGGTGGCGGTTGCAGTCGAGGATGACACGGTCGGAGTGTCAGGACAGTTGCTGATTGCGCTGCTGCCGATGGCGCTGCTGGTTTTTCTGCTGTTCTGGCTGTTTCGCCGCACCGCATCACAACTGGGCGGCCGGCTGGGCGGGCGCGGCGAGCTCGACCGCTTCCTCGATACGTCGACACGCCAGGCGAAAGTGCCTGAGGTGCGTTTCAGTGACGTTGCCGGACAGGAGAACGCCAAGCGTGATGTCAGCGAGCTCGTGGAGTGCCTGCGCAATCCCGAAGCGTTCCGTGCGATAGGCGCCGAAATCCCGCGCGGCGTCCTGATGATGGGTCCGCCAGGCACCGGAAAGACGCTGATGGCACGTGCGCTCGCGGGTGAGGCGGAAGTGCCCTTCTATTCGGTTTCGGGGTCGGAGTTCATCGAGGTCTACGTGGGCGTCGGCGCCTCGAGGGTGCGCCGGCTGTTTGAGCACGCCAAGCGCAATGCGCCGAGTATCGTGTTCATCGACGAACTCGACAGCATAGGCCGCACGCGCGGCACCGGGCTCGGCGGCGGGCATGACGAGCGTGAGCAGACGCTGAACCAGATTCTGGCTGAAATGGACGGATTCGCCGGCCACGAGGCGGTGATCGTACTGGCTGCGACGAATCGGCCGGACGTGCTCGACCCGGCACTGCTGCGGCCTGGTCGATTCGACCGGCATCTTACGCTAGAGCTTCCCGATCGCCAGGATCGGGTCGCGCTACTGGGAGTGCATACCCGCAAGGTACAGCTCGCGCCGGATGTGGACCTCGAGCGTATCGCTGCCGGTACCGCCGGATTTTCAGGCGCGGACATCAAGAACCTCGTAAATGAGGCGGCGATACTCGCGGTGCGTGATCGGCGTGCGCGGGTCTCGACAGATGATTTTGAAGAGGCCCGCGACAAGCTGCTGTTGGGGTCGGTGCGCACGCTGGCCATACAGCCTGAGGAGCGCCATCGGCTCGCGGTGCATGAGGCCGGGCACGCACTGGTGGCCCATCGGCTGGCACACGCCGATCCCGTTTACAAGGTGACGATCATCCCTCGCGGGCGCAGCCTGGGCGGCACGCACCAGTTGCCCGAGCAGGAGCGTCACATGTTTGATGAGCCCTACCTGCGCACGAGGCTGGCGGTGATGCTCGGTGGACGCTGTGCCGAAAAAGCGCTGCTCGGAAGCGTCAGCAGCGGCGCCGACGACGACATACGACAGGCGACAGCGCTTGCGCGGTCGATGGTTGCCCGATGGGGCATGGCCGAGGATATCGGCCCGATAGATCTGAGCGTGTCAGAGCAAATGCCGTTTCTCGGACGGGAAATCGCTCAGCCCAGACGCCACAGCGAGGATGCTGCCCGCGCCGTGGACGCGGCGGTCTCGGCACTGCTCAGCGCAGCGCAACGCCGGGCGCTGGAGCTGATCGAGCAGGAACGCGCGGGTTTCGAGGCGCTCGTGGCATTGCTGGAGGAACGCGAGATCCTCGATCGCGAAGACATTTCGGCGTGCCTGGGCGACGCAGGCGCCGGCGCGGCGGCTGGCCGCGCCGCTCATGCCGCGCTCGAGTCACCCCATCGCGCGTTATCGCGGCGAGCGGGTCATTCCCGACTGCCCCCCTGAAGTATCGGTTACCCGGGCCATGGCCCGGAATGGCATCAGGGCGATGACTGTCGCACGCGCTCGTCGATGCGCTCCTGCAAGGAGCTCTGACGCTCGTGCTCGCGGTGCTTCATCTCCAGATAGGTTTCGAGGTCGAGCTCCCGGAGCTGCCGAGGGTGGCGTTCGGTGAGTTGGAACCAGCGGCGCAGCCGCTGATCGAGGCGCTGCGCAGGTGCCACTTCACGCGTGTCGAGGTAGGCTTGGAGCGCCAGGTGAAAGCGCATCGTATTGCGTTCCATCATGCCTCTAAAGCCGCGCACGTAGTCGGCATCGGTCTCGCCCTCGGCTTCCTCGATGGAAAAGCCGACCTTGTTACGCCCCGCTGTTGCGAAGTAAATCCCCATGAGCAGATTCGTCGTCGCTCCGTATTCGAGCGAGTAGCGGAACCTGACCAAACTTCCGCCGTTGCCGCCAGGCACGGCCTCGATCTCCATGCGAAAAGTCCTTGTTCCGTAGGGTCCGCTGTCACCATCGAGCCTGATGCGCAGGTGGTCCGCCACCTCGGTGCCAAGACGCCATTGAAGGTCGATCGCATCCGTATCTTCCAGCGACTGGAACCGTTTTCTGCCCACGTAAAGGCGAACGTGCGCCTCATCGACATGCTCCCCGTTGACGTAGAAGCAGGCCTTGACATTGAGGTGAAGGAGCGCGACCTGACACCAGGCGCTGGGGGCGCCGAGCGCCGAGACGACCGCATCGAACGGATGCGGCACAAGTGCGACTACGGTGCCTCGGGCCCAGCGTTCCTGCTCCTCGGAGTCGACATGAACGCCTTCACCGAACGGCGTGCGCTCAATAGCCGCGAGCGCCGCGTCGCGCTCCTCCGGCAAATGCAGCAATGCGTCCGCGGCGCACGCTTCAGTCCAGGCGGCAGCGACGCAGAGAAGCCCGGCCAGTCCCACAGCGGCGGCGCGCACGCTCATTGTTCCGGCTCCAGGGGTTGCATCCGAGCGGCTGCAATCCAGGTATCAGGCATGTGTTGCAGACGGCACTCCAGCGCCTGTTGCTGACCCCAAAGCTCATGTGGCACACGGCCAGTATGTCCCGAAACAGCCCGCACCGCGCGCGCGATGAGACTCGAGCAGCGACAGCCGGCAACATCCCCTGCGCCGGGGGGAGCCGTCACCGCGAAAAGCGCGCGTCCGGCCCCGCTCAATCGCCGCCCGCGCGTTCCCGGGTCGCCTCGAAGATCCCGCTGACCGCGCCCAGGAAACCGGGCAGCGCGCGGACCTGGTCCACGACAGACTCACCGCCCGGGCGTCCGGAGTGCTGGAACAGCCCGACGACGGACGCCTTCAGAGACCGGGTATGCGGCGCCAGCGTCCGAGCGGTACGCAGCGTTTCGGTGAACGGGATCAGGTGGTCGGTGCGCGCGTGGAGGACGCGCACCGGCATCGGGATATCACGGATCATCCGGAGCGGTTCAAGCAGCGGCGCCTCGCGTCGAACCGCCGCGGACACGTGGTCCACGAGGCGTCGGACGTCATCGATATCCGGGGTGTGGTCGGCCGGGGGCACAAACTGGTCGAACAGCGGTCGGGCCTGCCGCGGCAGATTCATCCGGAGTTGCGCCTTGAGTCCATCCAGGCCGGCATCACGCGCGTCGACCTGCCGGTCTCCGGCGCTGGCGGCCAGCGTACGCAGTGCGTCGGCCACCGCGTCGGGGGCAGGCAGGCCGGACGCGAGCGGCAGGCAGTTGGCGCCCACGACCCAACGGCCGTACGGGTCAGGGTCCTGGTGGTGGGTGACGCCGTCCCACTCATGTTCCCCGGTGAACTGGAAGTAAGCGGTGCGCCCCAGGTCGTCGTAGCCGCCCCAGGCGATGACCGCGCGGACGTACCGCGCGCAGTCCGGGGCCGACACCGCCAGCAGCGCCTGCGGCGCGCCGAAGGAAAAGCCCACCAGCGCCACGCCACCGGGCCGGGTTTCGGGGTCGGTCGCCAGCCGACGGACCGCAGCCCCGATGATGGCCTGCGCGCGCTCCGGGGCGAACGCCAGCGCCGTCCATTCCGGGACCTCCGGAATCAGGACGCGCCCGCCCGTCGAGGCCAACGCGCGGCCGAATCGCATCAGCGCCGGATGGTGTCGGCCCGGCCGCGTCATACCGTGCAGCATCACCCAGCCCCGCGATGGTAACCCGCCCGCCGTTTCCATCAGCGTCGCGGCGGAGGGGGCCGCGCCGTCGTCGGGTTCGATCATCAGCTCGCGCAGGCGTATCCCGGACCGGGGACGGAGCCAACCCCGGCCGAAGCGCAGCGTGTCCAGGTAAATCGACGACTGCGGCATATCGCGACCAGCGGGCTTGTGCGGAGGGACGGGAGGAACCTGGGCAGGTTATCAGATGCGGCGATGCCGTCTGTGCCGCGACATGACGTCCGGCCACAACCGCCGCCGATGCTAAACTCGCGCCCTGCCCGACGGAGCGCACGATGAGCGCACAAGCCGAATCCCAGCACACCCCGATGATGCGCCAGTACCTGGCGATCAAGGCCGAGCATCCGGACACGCTGCTGTTCTACCGGATGGGGGACTTCTACGAGCTGTTCTACGACGACGCGCGCCGCGCGTCCAGACTCGTCGACATCACGCTCACGACGCGCGGCAAATCCGGCGGCGAGCCGATCCCGATGGCCGGCGTCCCCGTTCACTCGGTCGACGGTTACCTGCAGCGGCTGCTGCGCCGAGGCGAATCGGTCGCGATCTGCGAACAGATCGGCGATCCGGCGACGTCCAAAGGGCCGGTCGAGCGCCAGGTCGTGCGCATCGTCACGCCTGGCACGCTGACCGACGACGCACTGCTCGACGAGCGCCGCGACAACTACCTCGCGTGCCTGCAGCCGGCCCGCGACGGCGCCGGCCTCGCGTGGCTCGAACTCGGCAGCGGCGACTTCCGCGTGATGCAGCTCAGCGGCGACGAGGCGCTGCGTGCCGAACTCGAACGGCTGCGCCCGGCCGAGCTGCTGGTGCCGGAAAGCTACGGCGCACCGCGCTGGCTGGCCGAACAGGCAGGGCTTCGCACGCGCCCACCATGGCATTACGACGAGGACGCCGCGCGCCGGCTGCTGAACCGCCAGTTCGGTACCCGCGATCTCGCCGGCTTCGGCTGTGACGCGCTCGGGCTTGCGGTCAGCGCCGCCGGGTGCCTGCTGCAGTACGTGCACGACACGCAGCGCCAGGCGGTGCCCCACCTGCGCGGATTGGTCACCGAGCACCGTGACGAGGCCGTGGTGATGGATGCGGCGACGCGGCGCAACCTCGAGATCGATGCAAGCCTCGCCGGGCGCGACGAACACACGCTCGCCGGGCTGCTCGACGCCAGCGCGACGCCGATGGGCAGTCGACTGCTGCGTCGCTGGCTGAACCGCCCGGTCCGCGACCGGGACACGCTGCGCCACCGCCTGCAGGCCGTCGACGCACTGCTCGCCGATCGCCGCTTCGAACACCTGCACGCGGCGCTCGAACCTGTCGGCGACATGGAGCGCATCCTCGCGCGCGTCGCGCTGCGCTCGGCACGCCCGCGCGATCTTGGGCAACTGCGCGCAGCGCTGCAGCAACTGCCCGCGGTGCACGACGCACTGCCTGCGGATGCACCGCGGCTCGATGCGCTAGCGAGCGCGTGTGGCGAACACCCCGCGGTCCGCGCCCGGCTCGAGGCCGCGCTGGTGGAATCACCACCGGCGCTGACGCGCGACGGCGGCATGATCGCGCCCGGCTTCGACACCGAACTCGATGAACTCCGCGGGCTGTCGGAAAACGCCGAACAGTACCTGCTCGACCTCGAGGCGCGCGAGCGCGCGCGCACCGGGCTGAATACGCTGAAAGTCGGCTACAACCGCGTACACGGCTACTACATCGAGATCAGCAAGGCCGCCGCGCGACAGGCCCCTGACGACTACCAGCGCCGCCAGACACTGAAGGGCGCCGAACGCTTCATCACGCCCGAACTCAAGCAGTTCGAAGACCGGGTCCTGTCGGCGCGCGAGCGCGCACTGGCGCGTGAGAAGGCGCTCTACGAGGCGCTGCTCGACGAACTCAACGAAGTGCTGACGCCGCTGCAGACGACCGCCGCGGCGCTGGCCGAACTCGACGTGCTCGCGACCTTCGCCGAACGTGCGCATGCGCTGGACTTCAACCGCCCGGTGCTCGACGACGTACCCGGCATCAGCTACCGCGCCGGACGCCACCCGGTGGTCGAGTCGGTGCTCGAGTCACCGTTCGTGCCGAACGACCTGGAGCTCGGCGACGCGCGGCGGCTGCTGGTGATCACCGGGCCCAACATGGGCGGCAAGTCCACTTACATGCGCCAGACCGCGCTGATCGCGATCCTCGCCCACGTCGGCAGCTTCGTACCGGCGGCCGAGGCGCGCATCGGATCGATCGACCGCATCTTCACGCGCATCGGCGCCTCCGACGATCTCGCCGGTGGCCGCTCGACGTTCATGGTCGAGATGACCGAGACCGCGAATATCCTCAACAATGCCACCGCGACGAGCCTGGTGCTGATGGACGAGATCGGCCGCGGCACCAGCACCTTCGACGGGCTGTCACTGGCATGGGCGGCGGCCCGGCACATCGCGCGCGTGACCGGCAGTTTCACGCTGTTCGCAACCCACTACTTCGAGCTCACGGCGCTCGCCGACGAACTGCCCGGCTGTCACAACGTGCACCTCGATGCGACCGAGCACGGCAGCGAGCTGATCTTCATGCACACGGTGCGCGACGGTCCGGCGAAAATGAGCTACGGCCTGCAGGTCGCGGCGCTCGCGGGCGTGCCGGCCGCCGTCGTAGAGGCTGCCCGCGCGCGGTTGCGCGAACTCGAGGCCAGCCGGGACGAGGACTCGGGACCACAGCAGCGGCTCGCGCTCACCGCGCCGCCGGCCCCCGAACCGGAGGCACAACCACATCCGGTCGTGCGCGAACTCACGGATCTGGACCCCGACGAGCTCACGCCGCGTGCGGCGCTGGAACTCGTCTACCGGTTGCGCGGCCTGCTCTAGCCGTCGGCCGTCGCCGTGCCCGCGACCGGCGCGAACCGCCCTTCGCGCAGGAAGACATTCACGTGCGCGGCGACCTCCGGCGCGAACAGCATCGACATGTGCGAGACGGGCAATACGATGTGGTCGGCGGCGCCGGGCAGCCACGTCTCGCTGACCGCCACGGTGCCATCCGACGGGCCGGTCACGCCAGCGAAGGTGCCGAGTCCCAAGTTCAGCGAACCGGCGACCACGCCGACTTCGCGCTCGCCGCGCCATGACAGCGCCCCGCCCTCGAGTACGCCGTCGACCAGCGTGCGTCCGAGCAGATGGCGGCCGAACCACGGGATTCCGGCGAACATGCGCGCCACGCGCGAACCCTGCAGCGGTGAACCGAGACAGACCAGGCGACCCGGACGGTCGTTGACGCGATGGCGCGCCATCATCCGCAGCATCACGACACCGCCGAGGCTGTGACCGACCAGGTGCACGCGCTTGCCACGGCTGCCGGCGACGAATTCGCGCAGCCGATGCGCGTTTTCCTCGAGGCCGGCGCCGATGGAGGAGTAGCTGAAGATGCGCACGTTGAAGCCGTGCTCGTCCTTGAGCCGGCGCTTGAGCACGACGAGTTCGGCACCGGACATCCAGACGCCGTGAAGCAGAATTACGGTTTCCATCGGGAAATCAGTCTAGCGAGTGCCGGCGACGAAGGCTGGTGATCGCGTCACGGTTGGTCCATGACGCGGCCCGCGCGGCAGCATCGCTTACCGGCAGCCATTCGGCGGCATCGTGCTCTCCCGGCGACAGGCGCACGTCGAACGGTGCCGGCACCAGCAGGTAGAAGCGGTGCTCACGATTGAAGCGCACATCCGGCGCAAAGCGTGCGCGCCACGGACCGCGCACCTCGAAGTCGCAGACCTCGCCGGTCTCGACGAGGTCCGCGGCCCGGCAGCCCAGCCCCGTCTCCTCGTGCACCTCGCGCAGCGCGCCGTCGGCCGGCGCCTCGTCCCAGAGCAGCGAACCGGTCACCGACTGCCAGAAATCCGGGGGCGACACGCGCCGCAGCAGCAGCACCTGCAGGTCCGGGGTATGAATGACGACCAGCACCGATTCCGGGCGGCGAAAGCCACGTGCGTCGTCTTCAGACACCGGACTGGCGGCTAGCCTGCCGCGGACTGCTCCGTGCGTCGCAGCCGGATGCCGGCCTCGCGCAGCTGTTCGGTGGCCACCTCGGCGGGCGCCGAAGTCAGCGGGCAGCTCGCAGTCTGCGTCTTCGGGAACGCGATCACGTCACGGATGCTGTCACAGCCGGCCATCAGCATCACGAGGCGGTCGAGGCCGAAGGCGATGCCACCGTGCGGCGGGCAGCCGTACTTCAGCGCATCGAGCAGGAAGCCGAACTTCTCGCGCGCCTCATCGTCGCCTATGCCGAGCAGCCCGAACACCGCCGCCTGCATGTCCTGGCGGTGTATACGCACCGACCCGCCGCCGAGCTCGGTACCGTTGAGCACCATGTCGTAGGCGCGTGAACGGATCTCGCCCGGATTCGCCTCGAGTGCCGACGGCGCGTCCACCTGCGGCGCGGTGAACGGGGGGTGCAGAAAAATCCAGCCCTGCTTGCGGTCGTCCCACTCGAACATCGGAAAATCGACGACCCACAGCGGTGCCCAGCCCTCGGCGCACAGGCCGCGGTCGTGCCCCAGGCGCACACGCAACGCACCGATCGCATCGTTGACGATACCGGCACGGTCGGCGCCGAAGAACACGAGGTCACCATCGCCGGCACCGGTGCGCGCCATGATGCCGCTGACAGCGTCGTCGGAGAGGAACTTGATGATCGGCGACTGCAGCCCGTCGCGCCCGGCCGCGGCGTCGTTGACCTTGATATAGGCGAGACCCTTCGCACCGTAGCGGCCGACGAACGCGGTGTAGTCGTCGATCTCCTTGCGCGAAAGTTCGCCGCCACCGGGCAGGCGCAGCGCAGCGACGCGCCCGCGCGGGTCTTTGGCAGGACCGGCGAACACCTTGAAGTCGCAGTCGGCGACGAGGTCCGAAACCTCGACCAGTTCGAGCGGGATGCGCAGGTCCGGCTTGTCACTGCCGTAGCGTGCCATCGCCTCGTCGTAGCTCATGCGCGGAAACGGGTCGGGCAGCGTAACGCCGAGCACCTCGTCGAAGGTCTGGCGGATCATGCCCTCCATCAGCGCCATGATGCCGTCCTCGTCGAGGAACGAGGTCTCGACGTCGAGCTGCGTGAACTCGGGCTGACGGTCGGCGCGCAGGTCCTCGTCGCGGAAGCAGCGCGCGATCTGGTAGTAGCGGTCGAAGCCCGACATCATGAACAGCTGCTTGAAGATCTGCGGCGACTGCGGCAGCGCGAAGAAGCGCCCCGGGTGGGTACGCGACGGCACGATGTAGTCGCGCGCGCCTTCCGGCGTCGGCTTCGTCAGGATCGGCGTTTCCAGGTCGATGAAGCCGTGCTCGTCGAGATAGCCGCGCAGCGCACGCGTGATGCGGTGGCGCAGTTTCAGCCGCGCCTGCATCACCGGCCGGCGCAGGTCCACGTACCGGTAGCGCAGCCGCGTCTCCTCGGCGACGTCTTCGTCGTCGAGCATGAACGGCGGCGTCTCGGCGCGATTGAGGATCTCGAGCGACTCGGCGTAGACCTCGATCTCGCCGGTGGGCAGGTTCGGGTTCAGCGTGCCTTCAGGGCGCTCGCGCACGCGGCCGCGCACGGCGATCACAAACTCGCTGCGCAGCCGCTCGGCGTCGGCGAAAATCGCCGGCTGGTCGGGATCGAAGACGACCTGCAGCAGGCCTTCGCGGTCGCGCAGGTCGACGAAGATCACTCCGCCGTGGTCGCGACGGCGGTGCACCCAACCGGTGACCTCGACGGTGCTCCCGATGTGATCGCGGTGCACGTGACCGCAATAATGGCTACGCATGTGGTTGTCCTGATTGACTTTTCAGGCTCCTGGCCGGCGCCGGCGGGAGGCAGGATGTTACGTTTTGAACCGCTGTGGCGCAAGTTCGCGCAACTGCCATTCCGGGACGACGACGCCGAGCGAGATGATCATCTTCAGCGCGTCCTCGACCTCCATGTCGAGCTCGATGACCTCATCCTTCGGGACCAGCAGGATGAAGCCGGAGGTCGGGTTCGGGGTGGTCGGCACGAACACGCAGACGACCTCGCGGGAGGTCCGGTGCTGCACCTCGGCGAGCCGGCTCGAGGTCTGGAAGCACAGCGCGTAGCAGCCCTTTCTCGGGTACTCGATCAGCAGCACCTTCTTGAACGACTGCTCGGTCTCCGAGAACAGCACCTCGGCGAAGCTCTTCGACGCCGAGTAGATGCCGCGCACCAGCGGGATGCGGCGCAGCACCGCCTCGAAGAAGGTGACCAGCTTGCGCCCGATGAGGTTGGCCGCGAACATGCCGGTCAGCAGCACCACGACCAGCGCGAGCACGATGCCGAAGCCGGGAATATTGAACCCGAGCAGGCTTTCGGGGCGCCATCCGGGAGGCAGCAGCAGCAGCACCCGGTCCATGATGTCCAGCAGCAGCCGGACGATGAACACGGTGATGCCTATGGGCACCCATATCAGCAGCCCCGCGATGAAGTAGCGGCGCAGCCGACGGGGTCGGCCCAGGGCTGGCCGGGCGTCACCCGGCCCGCTCATCAGGCTGCGGCCTCGCTTCCGCCGCGCTTGCCTCCCTCGGCCGGCTTCGTGGTGGACTTGCCCGAATCGGCAGTGCTCTTGCCGCTGCCGGAGTCGGCGGACTTGCCACTGTCACCGGCAGACTTGTCGGCGCCGGCCTTGTCACCGGAGCCGGCGGCCTTGTCCTTGCCGTCGCCGGCAAGATTGCGGCGGTTGTCCTGCTTGAAATCGGTCTCGTACCAGCCGCTGCCCTTCAGCCGGAAACGCGGCGCCGACACCAGCCTGCGCAGCGCGGAGTGCCCGCATGCGGGGCAATCGGTCAGCGCGGCTTCACTGATCTTCTGCAGGGCATCCAGTTCGTGTCCGCAGGATTCGCATCGATACTCGTAAATGGGCATGCCACCCTCCTGACAGCATCCAGGGTCGGTGCCGGCCGCAACCGACCCCGCCATTACCGGGCACCTCGCCCGGCCACGCAAAGATGGGGCGAGGTGCCCCATTTTCAAGCCAGTATAGGGGCGATGGCCGTAAAGGTCGCGCCGCGCTGCAGTCAGGCCCGGCGGCGCGCCGCCTCATCTGCAGTGTCCGTCGGGCCCGAGCCCGCCGAGAACTGCAGCATGTCGTCGGCGACGCTGACGCGGATCGTCTGCCCCGGCACGAACTCGCCCTTGAGAATGCGCTGCGCGAGCGGGTTCTCGAGTTCCTGCTGGATCGCGCGCTTCAGCGGCCGCGCGCCGTACACCGGGTCGAAGCCGGCCTCGGCGAGGCGGTCTAGCGCGGCGTCGTCGAGTTCCAGTGCCAGGTCGCGGTCGGCCAGGCGCCGCAGCAGACCGCCGATCTGGATGTCGACGATCGCGCGGATCTGCGCTTTCTCAAGCGGATGGAACACCACGGACTCGTCGACGCGGTTGATGAACTCGGGCCGGAAGTGCTGACCGACGATCTCCATCACCGCGCGCTTCATCTCGTCGTAGTTGTGCTCGCCGGCCAGCTCCTGGATGCGGTGCGAGCCGAGGTTCGACGTCATCACGATCACGGTGTTGCGAAAGTCCACCGTGCGTCCGTGACCGTCGGTAAGGCGGCCGTCGTCGAGCACCTGGAGCAGTACGTTGAACACGTCGGCGTGCGCCTTCTCGACTTCGTCCATCAGGATCACCGAGTACGGGCGCCTGCGCACCGCCTCGGTCAGGTAGCCGCCCTCCTCGTAGCCGACATAGCCGGGAGGTGCGCCGATCAGCCGCGCGACCGAGTGCTTTTCCATGAACTCCGACATGTCGATGCGCACCATCGCATCCTCGGTGTCGAACAGGAACTCGGCGAGCGCCTTCGTGAGCTCGGTCTTGCCGACGCCGGTCGGGCCGAGGAACAGGAACGAACCGTTGGGCCGGTTGGGGTCCGACAGTCCGGCGCGGGACCGGCGGATCGCGTTGGAGACCGAGGTGACGGCCTCCTCCTGGCCAACCACGCGGCGGCGCAGGTGCTCTTCCATGCGCAGCAGCTTGTCGCGCTCGCTCTCGAGCATCCGTGACACCGGGATGCCGGTCCACTTCGCGACGACCTCGGCGACTTCCTCGTCGGTGACGCGGTTGCGCACCAGCGTCGTCCCCTTCTGCTCGGCCGCGTGCGCCTCGGTGAGCCCGCGCTCGAGCTGCGGAATCCTGCCGTACTGCAGCTCCGACATGCGCGCGAGATCCTGCGCCCGGCGCGCGGTCTCGAGCTCGATGCGCGCGCGCTCGAGCTCTTCCTTGAGCTGGGTCGCGCCCTGCATCGAGGCTTTCTCCGCCTTCCAGATCTCTTCGAGGTCGGAGTACTCGCGCTCGGCGATGGCGATCTGTTCCTCGAGGTCGGCGAGGCGCTTGCGCGAGGCCTCGTCGGATTCCTTCTTCAGCGCCTCGCGCTCGATCTTGAGCTGGATCATCCGCCGCTCGAGGCGGTCGAGCGCCTCGGGCTTTGAATCGATCTCCATGCGGATGCGCGACGCGGCCTCATCGATGAGATCGATGGCCTTGTCGGGCAGCTGGCGGTCGGAGATGTAGCGGTGCGAGAGCATCGCCGCGCTGACGATCGCGGGGTCGGTGATCTCTACACCGTGGTGGACCTCGTAGCGCTCCTTCAGGCCGCGCAGGATCGCGATCGTGTCCTCTACGCTCGGTTCGTCGACGAGCACCTTCTGGAAGCGGCGCTCGAGCGCGGCGTCCTTTTCGATGTGCTTGCGGTACTCGTCGAGCGTGGTCGCGCCGACGCAGTGCAGCTCGCCACGCGCCAGTGCGGGCTTGAGCATGTTGCCGGCGTCCATCGCGCCCTCGGCCTTGCCGGCGCCCACCATCGTGTGGACCTCGTCGATGAACAGGATGATCTGGCCTTCCTGTTTCGCGAGGTCGTTGAGCACACCCTTCAGCCGTTCCTCGAATTCGCCGCGGTATTTCGCACCCGCGAGGAGCGAGCCCATGTCGAGGGCGAATATCGTCTTTTCCTTG
>PWYM01000058.1 GCA_003567855.1 Gammaproteobacteria bacterium
CGGTGCAGCACCGCGAGCAGCAGCGCGAGCCGGTTGGCGTCGGTGCCCACGGCCACGCGCCGCGGGTGGCTGCCCGCACAGTCGTCGACGAGCGCCTGCACCTCGACGAGCAGCGGTCTCGATCCCTCCCACGTCACGACCACCGCGCTGCCGGCCACCGCCGATTCCCGCCGCGACAGGAAAATCGCCGACGGATTCTTCACTTCCTTGAAGCCGTCGTCGGCCATCGCGAACACGCCGATCTCGTTGGCCGCACCGAAACGGTTCTTGACCGCGCGCAGGATGCGGAAACGACTGCCCGACTCGTTCTCGAAATACAGGACCGCGTCGACCATGTGCTCAAGCACACGCGGCCCGGCGATCGCGCCCTCCTTGGTCACGTGCCCGACGAGCAGCACCGCGGTGCCACTGTGCTTGGCATGACGCACGAGCCGGGCGGTGCTCTCGCGAAGCTGCGCCACCGAACCCGGCGCCGATTGCAGCGCCTCGGTCCACAGCGTCTGCACCGAATCGACGACCAGCACCGACGGGGAGTCGGTGAGCGCGTCGAGCATGCGCTCGACGCAGGTCTCGGACAACAGCTCGAGGTCGGCGTCGGCGATACCGAGGCGCTCGGCACGCATGCGGATCTGGGCGAGGCTTTCCTCGCCGGTGACATAACAGACGCGCCGGGCACCCGCCATGTGGCAGGCGGCCTGCAGCAGCAGCGTGGACTTGCCGACGCCAGGGTCGCCGCCGACCAGGTTCACCGACCCCGATACCAGGCCACCGCCGAGCACGCGATCGAGTTCGGAGAGACCGGTCGCGTGTCGGGTCTCGCCGCTGAGCGTGACCTCGCTCAGCCGCGCCCGCGCCGTCTCGCCGGCGTACTGCGCCCGCTGGCGTGGACCACTGGGCCCGGGTGCCGGCGCCAGCGCCTCGACGAGCGTGTTCCAGCTTCCGCAGTCAGGACACTGCCCCTGCCACTTGGGTTGGCGGCTTCCGCACTCCGTGCAGACATGCTCACGTCGGGTCCGCGCCATCTAGCGCCTCCGGGACGAGGGTAAAAATCCTGCCGCAGGCAGCTCACAAACCGAGAATTGCATCAATCATCCCCTTGGAACCCCCTGCTATACTGCCACGCGTTCAACGGGGTTATGTTCAAATCAACAACGCCATCAAGGCCCCTGCCACCGGAGCAGCGCATCGCTGACAGCCACATGCCCGAGTCGCAAACCCGCAATATCCGAGCAGATCTCGTGGCCGCCGGCGTGCTGGTCCTCGCGATGCTGGTCGCCGCTTGGCCACCTTCCGCCGGCATCCTGGTCAGCGTCGAGGCGATGCTCGCAGGTCTTGCGGGCAGCAGCGGCGAGCTGCCGCCCCGACCGGCTTGGGTGTGGCCCACCGAGGCGCTGCTCATCATCGCACTCGGCATGGGGGTGATGCTCTGGGGGCGACACCAGCCACCATTGACGACGCTGGCACTGGCCGGTGCCGCGGCTCTGGGGCTGCTCGGCCTCGACGTGATCATCAAGGCGCTGCAGCTCGCATCGCTGCAGCTCGTCGCCCCCGCGATCACCGCGCTGTCGGCAGCCGGGTTGTGCGTCGCGCTGGGCGAGCGGAAGTCACCGGCAACCGGGGGCGGTGCCGCGCCACAGGCGGGCGAAGCTGCGATGGCGCATGCCGCTGCCGGCGCGATGGCCGAACCACCGCGCGCGCCGAACCGCTCACGCGGTCCCACACCGCTGGTCCAGGCGCGGGCCGCACTCAAGCAGGGCCGGCTCGAACAGGCGTGGGAGCACCTGCGACGGGTGCCCGCGACGACCGAGAGCCTCGAGACGCTCTATGCGCTCGGTGTCGAGTTCCAGCGCACCGGCCAGGCGGCCGAATCACGCGCCGTGTACGAACGCATCCTCCAGCAGGACGCCGAGTTCAGGGACGTGGGCGCCCGTCTGCAGGCGCTCGAGCGGCGTGGCGCACGCACCGCCGACACGCCCGCCGGGTGCGTCGACAATGGCACCCGCAAGATGCCCGCGCGCGGCGCAGCCCCCGAACGACCGCGTGATCCGCCCGACCTCAAGCCGGTGGGCAACACCAGCGGCAAGGCCCGCGAACCGGTGCGCCTGGTCGAAGGGCAGATCGTCACTCTCGGCCGTTACGAGATCGTCCGCGAGCTTGGCCGTGGCGCGATGGGCGTCGTCTACCTCGGGCGCGACCCCAAGATCAACCGCGTCGTCGCGATCAAGGCGATTCCGCTTGCCGAGGAATTCGAGGCGGAGGACCTGGACGAGGCCAAGGCGCGCTTCTTCCGCGAGGCCGAAACCGCCGGGCGGCTCAACCACCCGAACATCGTCACCATTTACGACGTCGGCGAAGAACACGACCTTGCCTACATCGCGATGGAATTCCTCGAAGGGGAACACCTCTCCGGCCACGTCAAGCCGCAGCATCTGCTGCCGATGCCGGTGGTCGTGGACCTGATCGCGCGGGTTGCCGACGCGCTGGGCTACGCGCACCGTGAAAACGTCGTGCATCGCGACATCAAGCCGGCGAACCTGATGTACGACCGCGCCGGCGATACGCTCAAGATCACCGACTTCGGCATTGCACGGCTCACCGACTCCAGCCGCACGCGCACCGGTATCGTGCTCGGCACCCCGTCGTTCATGTCACCCGAGCAGCTCGAAGGCAAGCCCGTCACCGGCCAGTCCGACCTGTTCTCGCTGGGCGTGACGCTGTACCAGCTGCTGACGGGTCAGCTCCCCTTCCGCGGCTCGTCGATGCCCAAACTGATGTTCGCGATTGCGAACCTCGCGCATGCGCCGGTGACGCAGGTGCGCCCCGAGCTGCCCGAGGGCTTGAACCAGATCATCGACATGGCGCTCGCGAAGAACCCCGCCGACCGCTTCCCGACCGGTGCCCACATGGCACAGGCGCTGCGGGCGTTCCACGCCCGCCTGGGCACCTGATCGGGCCCGGCATGGACAACCGCCGATGACCCTGCGCTCCAAGCTTGCCCACACCCAGATCACCGACACCGGTAAGGTGCGCGATCACAATGAAGATGCAATAGGCTCGAACGGCGACATCGGTCTGTATGTCGTTGCCGACGGCATGGGCGGCTACAACGCCGGCGAGGTTGCCAGCGGCATCGCGGTGAAAACCGTCCAGGAGCTCGTGACCGAAGCCTGTCATCGCGAGCGCCGTGCCGACGTGGACGCACCCACCGGCATGATGCGCCAGACGATCATCCTGCGCGACGCGATCATGCGGGCCAACAAGATCATCTACAACACTGCACAGACGCAGAAGCAGTGTGAGGGCATGGGCACGACGCTGGTCGCATGCCTGTTCTGGGACAACCGCGTGTCCATCGCCCATGTTGGCGACTCGCGGCTATACCGGTTGCGCGGCGAGCGCTTCCAGCAGCTCACGATGGACCACTCGCTGCTGCAGGAGCTCGTCGACCGCGGCTTCTACTCGCAGGAGGAAGCCAGCCGCTCGACCAACCGCAACTACGTGACCCGCGCGCTTGGCGTGGAGCACAACGTGGAGGTCGAGGTGCACGAGGAGAAGGTGCAGCCGGGCGACCACTACCTGCTGTGCTCGGATGGTCTCCCCGACATGGTCGAGGACGAGGACATCCATTTGACGATCAACACCTTTGACGCCAACCTCGACATGGTCGGCAAGCAGCTGATTCAGCTCAGCAATGATCACGGCGGGCGCGACAACATCTCCTTGGTGCTGGTGCGCGTGCTCGAGTCCTTTCCCGCGGAAACGGGCCTATTGACGCGTATCCGCAGGCTTTTCGGCTAGGTTTAGTGGAGCGAGAGCGATGGCACGCCTTATTCTGAGTCTCGACGGTCAGGTACTGGCCGAATACAACATGAGCAAGGAACGCTATACCGTCGGCCGGCTCCCGGACAACGATATCCGTATCGACAATCCGGCCGTCAGCGGCCATCACTCGCTGATCATCAACATCCTCAATGACTCCTTTCTCGAGGATCTCAACAGCACCAACGGCACCTACGTCAACGGCAAGCTGATCAAGAAGCATGCGCTGCAGAACGGTGACGTGATCACCGTCGGACACCACCAGCTGCGCTTCGTGGACCAGCGCGCGGATGACCTGGAGCAGGACGAGTTCGAACGGACCATGGTCATCCCGCCAAGCGCCGCACAGGTTGCTTCGGCGCGCGAGCGTGCGGTCGCCGCGGGTGCCGCCAGCGAGGCCGCGGTGTCTGCAGCCGCCAGCGGCCAGGCCGTGGCGGCCACGGCTACCGGCAGCCAGCCGGCCGCCGCCCAGTTGCCATCCGCCCGCCTGCAGGTACTGTCAGGCACCTTCGCCGGACGCGAGCTGCAGCTGGCCAAGGCGCTGACCACGCTGGGGCGGCCCGGCGTCCAGGTCGCGGCGATCACCCGCCGTTCGGACGGCTTCTATATCGTGCACGTGGAGGGTCGCAATGCCGACGACTACCCGCTGCTCAACGGGCAGCCCACGGGCGCGCAGGCACGCAAGCTTTCGGACAACGACGTGATCCAGCTGGCTGGCGTGAAGATGGGTTTCTTTACCGACTGAACGACAGCGCAATCAGTCTTCGATCACCATGTGCACGCGCTGGGTAATGCCACACACCAGCTCGTAGCCGATCGTGCCGGCGCGGCGCGCGATGGTCTCAACCGGCAGGTCCCTGCCCCACAGCGTCACGGGGTCGCCGACCCTGGCGCCCGGGTGCAGCGTGAGGTCGACGGTCATCAGGTCCATGGAGATCCGCCCCGCAAGCGGGACCACGTGCGCGCCGACGCGCACCGGCGTGCCGTTACCCAGATGGCGCGGGTATCCGTCACCGTAGCCGGCTGCGGCAACGCCGATCACCGACTCGCGCTCGGCCCGCCACTGGGCGCCGTAGCCGACGCTTTCACCGCGTGCGACCCGCTTGATCGCGATCAGCCGCGTCTCGAACTCCATCGCCGGCGTCAGGCGGTGGTCGGCGCCGGTCTCGTCGGCGAACGGCGAGATCCCGTAGAGCATCACCCCGGGGCGCACCCAGTTGGACAGGCGCCCCTCGTGCCCCGGGATATCGGGCACCGCCTGGGTTTCGGGCCAAGCGAGCACACCCGCTGAATTGGCCAGGCTGTGATCGCAGGCGAGACCGTTGAACGCGCGCAGGAAACGACTGACCTGCGTGCGCGTCATCGGGTTTGCACGTTCCTCGGCACAGGCGAGGTGGCTCATCAGCTTCAGCGGCCTTGCCACGCACGCCAGTGACTGGAGCTGGCGCAGGATCACCGGCGCCTCGGCCAGCGGCATGCCCAGGCGGTTCATGCCGGTCTCGAACTTGAGCCACAGGTTGAAGCGGCCGCTTCCGCGGTAGAGCTCGAGCATGCGCAGCTGCTCGGGCGAATGGATCACCACGTCGAGGTGGAAGCGCGCGGCGACGTCGAGGTCTTCAGCGACGAGCGGCCCCTCGAGCAGGATCACCGGGTGCGCGAGACCGGCCTCGCGCAGTATCAGCGCCTCCTCGGTGCGTGCGACCGCGTAGGCGTCGGTACGCGCCAGCGCCCGCGCGACCGGCGCGAGCCCGTGCCCGTAGGCGTTCGCCTTGACCACGGCGATGATGCGACAGCCCGGCGCGGACTCGCGCGCGCGGGCCAGGTTCGCCGCGAGCGCCGACTGGCTGATCCGCGCCCGCGTGGGCGTCACGGATAACCACCCTCGGCGAAGGCTTCGGCGACGAAATTCTCGAACTTGGTGTACTCGCCGAGAAAGGTCAGCGGCACCTCGCCGATCGGACCATTGCGCTGCTTGGCGATGATGATGTCGGCGATGCCCTTGCGGGTGGTGTCCTTGTCGTAGACTTCCTCGCGATAGATGAACATGATGATGTCGGCGTCCTGTTCGATCGCGCCCGATTCACGCAGGTCGGACATCACGGGTTTTTTGTCGGTGCGCTGCTCCACCCCGCGGTTGAGCTGCGACAACGCGATCACCGGCACCGACAGCTCCTTCGCAAGCGCCTTGAGCGAGCGCGAGATTTCCGAGATCTCGGTGGTCCGGTTCTCCTTGGTGCCGGCGACCTGCATCAGCTGCAGGTAGTCGACGACGATGAGGCCGAGTTCGCGTTCGCGGGTCAGCCTGCGCGCCCGGGCACGCACCTCGGCCGGCGTGAGCGCTGGGGGGTCATCGATGAACAGCGGCGCCTGCGCCATGATCGCGACTGCCGAGTTGATCCGCGACCAGTCTTCCTCCGAGAAATTGCCGGTGCGCAGGTGCGACTGGTTGACGCGGCCTATGGAGCCGATCATGCGGAACGCGAGCTGCTCCGACGGCATCTCCATGCTGAAGATCGCGACCGCCTTGCCCGCACCCATCGCCGCGTTTTCAGCGATATTCATCGCCAGCGAGGTCTTGCCCATGGACGGGCGACCGGCGACGATCACCAGGTCCCCGGGCTGCAGGCCGGCAGTCATGCGGTCGAGTTCGGTGAAGCCCGTTGAAAGACCGGTGACATCACCCTCGTGACTGGACAGGTAGTCCAGCCGGTTGATCGCGTCGGGAAGAAGCTTCTTGAGCTCCACGAACCCGACCTGGCCGCGCTTGCCGCGTTCGCCGATGCGGAACACCCGCTGTTCGGCCTCGTCGACGAGCGTGGTCACGTCGCGCCCATCGGGCCTGTAGCCGCTGTCGGCGATTTCTCCGCCGGCCCCGATGAGCGCACGCAGGGTGGCGCGATCACGGACGATTTCGGCGTAGGCGATCACGTTGCTGGCGCTCGGCGTGTCGGCGACAAGCTGCCCCAGGTAGGTCAGCCCTCCAGCATCATCGAGCAGACCCTGCCGGTCCAGCCACTCGGAGACCGTGACCGCGTCGCAGGGCTCAGCGCGCTCGGCGAGATCGGCGATCGCGCGCAGGATAAGGCGGTGGTCGCGGCGATAGAAGTCATCCTCGAGGACGATGTCGGCCACACGGTCCCAGGCGCCGCCATCGAGCATCAGCGCGCCGAGCACGGACTGCTCGGCCTCCACTGAATGTGGCGGCGTGCGGATTGCGGCGGTGGCCGCTGATGGTTCGCCGGAGATGGCCAAGATGCGGTGGTCGCTCGACGGCAGTGACGTGCCTCGACACTAGCACACCGGCCGGCGGACGGGCCGCCGGCCGGGTGCCGGGTCGATTACTCGGTGCCGGTGACGATCACGCGGATCGTGACGTCGACGTCGCTGTGCAGGTGCACCTCGATCTCGTGTTCACCGGCGGCGCGGATCGGGCCATCGCCCATGCGCACCTCGGCACGCTCGATCTCGAGCCCGCGGGCCGCGGCGGCGTCCACAATCTCGGTCGGACCGACCGAACCGAACAGCTTGCCTTCGCCGCCGACCTGGGCCTCTACCGTCAGCTCCAGGCCCTCGAGCGCCGCGGCGCGCTTCTTCGCCGCCGCCAGCTCCTCGGCCGCCTTTGCTTCGAGTTCAGCGCGGCGCGCCTCGAAGGCGGCGAGGTTCTCGGCGGTCGCCGGCTGCGCCTTGCCCTGCGGCAGCAGGAAATTGCGCGCATAACCGGGACGCACCCGCACCTTGTCGCCGATACCACCGAGGTTTTCGACCTTTTCCAGCAGGATCACTTCCATCGTCTCGTCTCCGTAGCAGGCGCCACGCCGGGCGCCATGAGCATGTCAATCTTGAGGCGGGTGTTCACCGATCGCGACGGTCGGTCTCAGGCCCAGCCAGTTGTCGAGGTACCCCGCCGTCATCAGGCCGATCATCACCACCGGCGCGAGCGGCGTGGGCAGCAGCGCAATCGCATACACCATCACCAGCCACAGCGGGTTCCAGCCCCGCCTCGCGACCGTCGCATGCACAACCGCCAGGCCCTGCAGCGTGAACGCAAGCACGAACACCACTGTCATGTTGGTCAGCGCCGGCCACTCGAGCAGCCAGGCCCCGACGAGCACCACCGTCGCGACTCCGCTGACCAGGCGTCCGAGGCTCAGCTGATGAAAACCGGCCGCCGCCAGCGCCTGCCCCTCTGCGAGGCCCTGCAGTCCGCGCGCCAGCAGCAGCGCAACGGTCACACTGAGCAGCAGCCCCGCCAGCGCGAGCCCGAACACCAGGTTCGCAAGCATCGCGGCGACGGCGTCGACGTCACCCTGCGTGGCACCGAGCTGCTGCATGAACTCGGCGGCCAACGCCTCGCGCAGTTCCGCAGCCGGCATTGCCGAGCCGAGTATGCCGGCGAGCACCGCGGTGGCCAATACGCACACCTGCAGCGTCAGCGACAGCGACCCGCTGCGCGCGAGCAGTGTTGCAGCGAGGCTGACCAGTGTCAGGATCAGCAGCCCCGCGGTGAACACGCCGAACGCCGCACCCCCGCTGAGCAGCACCACGATCCCGACGATCGCCGCGGCAGCCAGCGACGCGATCGCCCCGACCTGCGGCCCGCGCAGCAACGCGACGAAGGCGATCATCGCCGCCGACAACGGCATCAGCAGCGGCACCATGAAAAACGCCGCCGCGATGAGGACCGGCCGGTGTGCCGACGCGGCCAGCCACCGCGCCGCGCGCTGCGGCATCGGCGCGGCGGGTTCACCGCCGTCGGTCATCGCGGATCAGTGCCGGTCGGTGTAGGGCAGCAGTGCCAGGTAGCGGGCACGCTTGACCGCAGTCGACAGCTGGCGCTGGTAGTTCGCCTTGGTGCCCGTGATACGGCTCGGCACGATCTTACCCGTTTCCGTAACGTAGGCCTTCAGCGTGGCGATGTCCTTGTAGTCGATCTCCTTGACGCCGTCGGCGGTAAATCGGCAGAACTTTCTGCGGCGGAAGAATCTGGCCATGGTGAGGTCTCCTGTGGAACTCAGGCGGAGCTGGCGGCAGATCCGCCGCGAGGCTCTTCGTCACTGTCGTTGCTGTCGTCATCGTCGTCGTCGCGCTGGCGGCTGCTGGCGCGATCGTCACCGTCATCATCATCACGGCGTCGACCTTCGCGGGGCCTGTCCTCATCGGGGGACTTGGCCATCGGCGACGGCTCGGTCACGGCCTCCTCGCGATGAATCACGAGATGGCGCAGGACCGCATCGTTGAAACGGAACATCGACAGCAGCTCGTCAAGCGTGGGCTTGTCACACTCGACGTTGAGCAGCACATAGTGCGCCTTGTGGACCTTGTTGATCTGGTAGGCGAGCTGGCGCCGCCCCCAGTCTTCGTGGCGATGTATTGCGCCGCCGTTGCCCTCGATGAGGACGCGGTAGCGCTCGACCATGGCAGGGACCTGTTCACTCTGGTCCGGGTGGACCAGGAACACGATTTCGTAATGTCGCAATTGAGTGCTCCTTACGGGTTGAAGCCGCCCACCCGGGACGAGGCACCTGCCGGCCAGCTGTCGGCCAGCTGTCGCTAGGGCAGGCCCCTCCGCAGAAGGTGCGGCAAGGAGTCGGGCGAATGCGCCCGTCCGAACAAATTTCGCTCGGCAGCCGAGCATGGTAGTCGAGCGCCTGCAAACACGCAACACAAAGCGCGGCGCGGCACCCCGTCGCGTCAGGCCGCGGTGCCGCGCTGGCGCAACGCCTCGTACAGGCAGATGCCGGTCGCGACCGACACGTTGAGGCTCTCGGCGACGCCGCGCATCGGCAGCGCGACCATGAGATCGCAACACTCGCCGGTCAGCCGCCGCAGGCCGCCGGCCTCGCCGCCCATGACCAGTGCCAGCGGTCCGGAGAGATCGGCGGCGTAAAGCGAGGTCGTGGCTTCGCCGGACGTGCCGACCAGGCGGATGTCGCGGTCGGACAGCGCACGCAGCGTGCGCGCGAGGTTGGTGACGCGGGCGATCGGCATCAGCGCCGCAGCCCCACTTGCCGCCTTCACCGCGGCCGTCGTCAGTGGCGCAGCGCGGCGCGCGGGGACGACGACCACGTTGACGCCGGCGCCGTCGGCGACCCGCAGGCACGCGCCGAGATTGCGCGGGTCCTGTACGCCGTCGAGCACGAGCAGCAGCGGCGGTCCGGTCAGCGCGTCGACGTGGTCGAGCAGCGCGCTTTCATCGAGCGGCACGACCGGCGACACGCGGGCCGCGACACCCTGGTGCGCAGCCCCGTCGGCGAGCGCCTGCAGCGCGTCCGCCGCCATCGTCCGGATCGCCACGCCTGCGGCCTCACCGTCGGCGACGAGTGCCGCCATGCGCGCGTCGTGGCGCGTGTCGGCGAACACGAGCTCGATGACCCGCTCCGGTGCACGCACCAGCAGCGCCGCGACCGGATGCACTCCGACGACCCAGGGCGACGCCGCCGCCGATGAGTCCGGAGCACCCCGCGACTGACGACCGCGGTGGCGCTTCATCGCCGTCCGCGGCGGCGTCCGCCCCCGCGGCCCCGGCCCCCGCGCCGTGACCGCCCCCCGGTTTCGGCTGCGTCAGCATCCTCGGCGGGCTCACCGGCCCCCTCATCCCGGCCGGCCGCCAGCTCGAAGTCGATCTTGCGGTCCTCGAGATCCACGCGCACCAGCCGCACGCGCAGCGTGTCGGTCAGCTGGAACGTGCGGCCGCTGGCCTCACCGACGAGCTGGCGGTGCACCGGATCGTGGCGGAAGTACTCGTGCCCAAGTGCCGACACGTGCACGAGTCCGTCGACATGCAGGCCGATCAGGCGCACGAACAGCCCGAACGGCACCACCCCCGTGACCACGCCTTCGAACTCTTCGCCGATTCGATGCTGCATGTAGTCGCATTTCAGGCGGTCGTGCACATCCCAGACCGCCTCGTCGGCCCGGCGTTCAGCGGAGGAGGTCTGCGCGCCGAGGCGTTCCATGTCGGCGGCCCCGTAGGCGAAGCCACGTGTCGACCCCGCCTCGATGATCTGGCGGATGCCGCGGTGGACGAGCAGGTCCGGATAGCGCCGGATCGGCGACGTGAAATGCGCGTACGCGGGCAGCCCGAGGCCGAAATGCCCGATGTTCCGCGGATGGTACTGAGCCGCCTGCATGGAACGCAGCACGACACCCTCCACAAGTTCGAGCTGGGTATGGTCTCGCAGCTCGCGCAGTACACGCGCGAGATCACGCGTATGCAGGGTCTTGCCGCGCGGCAGGCGGGCACCGAAAGTCGCCAGGAACAGCCTGAGTTCCTCCAGCTTCTCGTCGGCCGGACCCTCGTGCACGCGGTAAAGCGTGGGCACACGGTGCTTCCCCAGAAAGCGTGCGGCTTCGACGTTGGCCGCGATCATGCACTCCTCGATAATCCGATGGCTGTCGCCGCGCGAGTAACCGGAAATACCGGACACGCGACCGTCTTCGCCGAACTCGAAGCGCACTTCCGGGATGTCGAAATCCAGTGCGCCGCGCCGACGACGCGCCCGCGCCAGCGCGCGATACACCGCCTGCAGCTGCTCGACCTGCGGCTTGGCACGCTGCACCCGGCGGGCGACGGGCTCGCCGGTGAGCAGCGATTCCGCCTGTTCATAGGTCAGCCGCGCGGCCGAGCGCATCACCGCCTGATGGAATGTCGAAGCCGTCACCCGGCCGGTCGGCGTGACCTTCATGTCGCAGACCATGCAGAGGCGGTCGACGTTGGGCTTGAGCGAACACAGGCCGTTGGACAGCGCCTCCGGCAGCATCGGGATGACACGGTTCGGGAAATACACCGACGTGCCGCGCCGACGCGCTTCGCGGTCAAGCGCTTCACCGGGACGCACGTAGTGCGAAACGTCGGCGATCGCGACCATCAGCCGCCAGCCGTCACCATCGGGCTCACAGTAGACCGCGTCGTCGAAATCCTTCGCATCGGCACCGTCGATGGTGACCAGCGGCACGTCGCGCAGATCGAGCCTCCCCGCCTTGGCGTTGCGGGGGACGCGATCGGGAAAGGCCTCAGCCTGAGCCATCGCGTCGTCCGGCCACTCGAACGGCAGATCGAAGGCGTGTATCGCAAGTTCAATGTCGATGCCGGGCTCGTCGCGGGCGCCGAGGACCCGGGTCACGCGGCCGATGGCCTGCCGGTCCTCACCGGGATACTCGTCTAGCGTGACGAGCACCGCCTCCCCCACGCGGGCGCCGCCGGTGCCGCGCGGCGGTACCAGCACGTGCTGGGGAATGCGGGGGTTGTCCGGCACGACGAAGGTGATGCCCGATTCGCGGCACAGTCGGCCGACCAGCGTGTCGTGTGCCCGCTCCAGCACCTCGACGATGGAGCCCATGGCACGGCCCTGCGCATCGTGGCGGCGCACCTGCACCGCGGCCCGGTCGTCGTGCATGACCTTGCGCATCTGGCGTGCCGGCAGGAACACGTCGTCGTCGCGCGCGCCTTCGTCGGGGCGCAGGAACCCGAAGCCGTCACGGTGGCCGATCACGCGGCCGACGACCAGGTCGGCGCGCTCGACGAGCAGGTATTCGTCGCGCCGGTTTTTCAGCACCTTGCCGGCGCGGATCAGGCGGTCGAGGTCCTGCTCGAGCCGACCCCATTCGCGACGGGGCAGCTTGAGCCGGTGCAGCAGTTCATGTCGTGCCAGCGGCGCACCGGCACGCTCCAGCGTATCGAGCAGCGTGCGCTCGTCTATCGTCGGTAACGCGCCGCTGTCCTTGGACGCGTCGCGAGCAGAATCCGGACTGCCGCCTTTCCTGCGGCCGCGGCCGCCTCTTCTTCCTGACAAGTCATTCTCCCTATCGGGCATTCGGTACTCGAGCCTGCCAAATTGACAACCCGGTAGCCAGTGAGTAAATTGCCGCCTCTGCTTGCCCGGGGGTCCCCGGCGGCAGTGCCGAGGTGGCGGAATTGGTAGACGCGCTGGCTTCAGGTGCCAGTGGGGGAAACCCCGTGGAGGTTCAAGTCCTCTCCTCGGCACCATCCGGTGCGCCATGTCGCGCCAAGCATACACTTCCCTGATTCACATCGCCGGACGCCGGTGCCGTCCGGTCAGCGCCCACGTTACGGGGCTTCACACCGTGTCGAAGGGATTGCGGATCACCACGTTCTCGTGCCGCGCCGGGCCCGTGGATACGATGTCCACCGGCACACCGACAATGTCTTCTATGCGCTCGAGATAGCGGCGCGCATTCTCCGGCAGCGCTGCGAACTCGGTGATGCCCACCGTCGACGTCTCCCACCCGGGCACCACCTCGTAGACCGGCTCCGCCTGGTAATACTCGTCGACGATCAGCGGCGGCGCATCGAGGTCGCGGTCACCGACGCGATAGCCCACGCAGATGCGTATGTGTTCGAGCCCGTCGAGTACGTCGAGCTTGGTGACGCAAAGACCGCTGACGCTGTTGTTGAGCACCGAGCGACGCAGCGCGACCGCATCAAACCAGCCGCAACGCCGCGGACGCCCCGTGGTCGAGCCGAACTCGGCACCCACCCGCGCGAGGTGTTCACCCATCTCGTCGAAGAGCTCAGTCGGAAAAGGCCCGGCACCGACACGCGTCGTGTAGGCCTTCACGATACCCAGTACGTAGTCGAGGTGTCGCGGACCGATGCCGGTTCCGGTCGCGGCACCGCCGGCAGTGGTATTCGACGAGGTCACGTACGGATAGGTACCCAGGTCGATGTCGAGCAGCGCGCCCTGCGCGCCCTCGTAGAGCACGTTGTCGCCATTGGCCTGATGGCGCGCCAGGATCGCGGTGACGTCGGCGGTCAGCGGATGCACGCGCTCTGAATAATGCATGAGCTCATCGAGTACCTTCTGGAAATCGACGGGCTCGGCCTTGTAGTAATGGCGCAGGAGAAAGTTGTGCAGATCGAGCACTTCACCGAGCTTGGCTGCAAGCACCTCGCGCTGGAACAGGTCGGAGATGCGCAGCGCCCGCCGCGACACCTTGTCTTCATATGCAGGGCCGATGCCACGCCCGGTCGTCCCTATTGCCGCCGCGCCTCGTGCACGCTCGCGCGCCAGGTCCAGCGACACGTGACTCGGCAGGATCAGCGGACAGGCGGGCGAAATGCGCAGCCGCTCGGCCACCGGCACGCCCCGCCTGATCAGGCCGTCCATCTCCTCGACGAGCGCCGGCAGTGACACCACGACACCGTTGCCGATCAGACAGCTCACACTCTCGTGCAACACACCCGACGGAATCAGGTGCAGCACCGTTTTCTCGCCGTCGATGACCAGCGTGTGCCCCGCGTTGTGGCCGCCCTGGAAGCGCACCACCGCTGCCGCCCGCTCGGTCAGCAGGTCGACGATCTTCCCCTTGCCCTCGTCACCCCACTGGGTGCCGATGACCACCACGTTCTTGCCCGTCATTGTTGTTTCGTTCCCGTTCGCTGTACGTCTTTCAGCCGCGGACCCAGTAAAGCAGCAGCAGCCCCGCGATGATCACCACCAGTCCGCCCGTGCGCAGCTGTCGGTCATTGAGCTGACCCAGCTGTTCGATGCTGTGCCGCCAGCGGCGAGGGCTCGCGAAAGGCAGCAACCCCTCAAGAATCAGGTATATCGCAACGGCCGCCAGAAGGTCTGACCAGAGCATGATGGATCACTCCCCTGAGCGTCTGTTGTTATTGTCGATGCGCTGACGCGGCGATGCCCAGACACGCGACGGGGCCCGCCGAAGCGGGCCCCGTGCCTGCCAGGAACGTGGCGTCGCCCCCGTCAGTCGCGCGTGTTGGGCGCAACGCGATTGATCGACTCCGCCGAAGGCATCATGTGCTTGAAGAACTCGCTGTCGGGTTCGAGCACCAGAATATCGCCGTTGCCGCCGAACGATTCCCTGTAGGCGTGCAGGCTGCGGTGGAAGGAATAGAACTCGCGGTCGCGATTGAACGCGTCGGCATACGTCGCCGTGGCACGGGCATCGCCCTCACCACGTATGCGCTGCGCATCGCGACGGGCCTCGGCGACGATCACGGTGCGCTGGCGGTCGGCGTCGGCGCGGATCATCTCCGAAAGCTCTTCACCCTCGGCCCGGAGCTGCGCGGCCACCCGTGCCCGCTCCTGGCGCATGCGATTGAACACCGAGTCACTGACCTCGTCGGGCAAGTCGATGCGCTTGACGCGCACGTCTACAAGTTCCACTCCAAGACCACGCGCCGTCTGCGACGCGCGCGCGAGCATTGCGTCCATCATCTCGGCACGCTCGGCCGACACGACTTCCTGCACGGTGCGGCGGGCGAACTCGTTACGGATGCCGTCACGCGTGATCTCGGTCAGGCGCATTGACGCCATGCGAGTGTCACCGCGTGTCGCGCGGTAGAACTCACCGGGATCAATGATCCGCCACTTGATGAAGAAATCCACGAGAAGGTTCTTCTTTTCGACCGTCAGGAATTCCTCGGTGGGATTGTTGTGCGTAAGCACCTGGCTGGAGAGCTTCATGACATTGTTGACGATCGGGATCTTCAGGTGCAGCCCGGGTTCGAAGTCGTCACGCAGGATCTCGCCGAAGCGGAATTTCAGCGCGTACTCACGCTCGTGAACGGTAAACACCGACATGCTCACGCCAATGGCGGCAAGCACGACGATCGCCAGGATGATATTGATTCGGGTACCCATCGTAATTGCTCCTGTGCCCGTCAGCGTGACGCGCGTGTGCGCCGGTCATCGCGCGGCGCGCGTTGCGTGTCGAGGGGCTCGAGCGGTCTCGCCTGCACGGTGCCGCCGCTGCCACGTTGCTGCGCATCGGCACGCTCGCCGGAATGCCGTTCCATCAGCCTGTCCAGGGGCAGATACAGCAGGTTGCCGCTGCCACTGGCGTCTATGAGGACCTTGTTCGAACGTTGCAGCACATCCTGCATGGTCTCGATGAACAGGCGTTCGCGGGTCACTTCCGGTGCGAGCTGGAACTCTTCGAGCAGCGCAACGAAGCGGTCGGCCTCACCATCGGCGTCGGCGATCACGCGCTCACGGTAACCCTGCGCGTCTTCGAGAATCCGCGCAGCCTCGCCTCGCGCACGCGGGACCACGTCGTTGGCATACGCCTGGGCCTCTAGCTGCAGCCGCTCCCGGTCTTCCCGCGCTTTGATCGCGTCCTGCACCGCGGACTGGACCTGCGACGGGAAGTTCGCATCCTGCAGATTCACCGAGGTGACCTCTATGCCGGTGCCGTAGCTGTTGAGCGTAGTCTGGATGAGCTGCATCGTGCGTGCGGCGACTTCCGCACGGCCTTCGGTGAGGATGAAGTCCAGGTTGCTCTTGCCGACGACCTCGCGAATGGCGCTCTCTGTGACCTCGGCCAGCGTCTCCTCCGGGCTGCGTACGTTGAAGAGGAACGCCACCGGGTCACTGCGACGGAACTGCACGGCGAGATCGACCTGCACGATGTTTTCGTCCTCGGTGAGCATTCGTGTCTGCACCGGAAAACGGTCGATCTGGCTGACATTGACGGTTTCCACACTCTGTATGGGCCACGGGACACGCCAGTGCAGCCCCGGCAGCGTCGTCGTCGAGTACTGACCGAATGTCAGCACCACGCCGCGCTCGGCGTCATCGATGCGGTAGAAGCCGGTCAGCAGCCAGACGACAATCAGCAGGCCGGCGATCAGCCCGACGCCGAGCCCGCCGCCGGGCGGCGATACGCCGCGCGAGCCGCCCTCGCCACCGCCGCCGCGACCGCCGAACATGCCGCGCAGGCGCTTCTGCAGGTCGCGCACGACCTGGTCGAGGTCCGGTGGCCCCTTGTCGCCGCCGCCACCACCACCGCCGCTGCCCCGACCGCCTGAACGCCAGGGGTCGCGGTTGTTTCCACCAGATTCGTTCCAGGACATAAGATTCTTCCCAACTCGCTGCGCGCGGCCCGAAGCAGCCACGCGTTCGGATCAGGCCAGGTGAGTGAAACCGGCCTGCAGTATGTCAGGCGACACGCCTTCATGCCGGCACAATTGCCGGAAACGGCTGGCCGAGAGCTCGACTTCGAGCCGCCAGCCACCCTCGTCGGTGACGCGTTCCCCGCGCACCGCGTCGATCTCGAACAAACGGGCCCGGATGCGGCCCTGGCGCGCGGAGAGACTGAGGGTGCCTGCGACGCAGTCACCGTCGAGTAACTCGCGCACGGCCTGCAGCAGCCCCTCGAGCCCGTCCCCGGTTGCGGCCGACAACCAGACGCGCGCGGCCTCGTCGCCCGCATCGGTTTCCACCCGGGATTGCTCGCCAAGTATATCAATCTTGTTGTAGACCCGGAGCTGCGGTCGGCCGCTTGCGCCGACCTCATCCAGCACCCGCTCGACCTGCTCGATGCGCTCGGCACGGTGCGGATCACTCGCGTCGACGACGTGCAGCAGCAGGTCGGCTTCGCGCGTCTCCACGAGGGTCGAGCGGAAGGCCGCGACGAGCTCGTGCGGCAGATCATGGACGAAGCCGACCGTGTCCGCGAGCACCGCCTGCCGGTGTGGCGCGAGTTCGAGCTGGCGCACCGTCGGGTCCAGCGTCGCGAACAGCTGGTCGGCGGCATAGGCGCGACTGCCCGTCAGCGCATTGAACAGCGTCGACTTACCGGCATTGGTGTAGCCGACCAGCGCCACTGTAGGGACGGCCGAGCGTTTGCGCGAGCGCCGGCTCTGGGTCCGCTGGCGATCGACCCGCTCCAGCCTGCGCTTGAGCTGGCGGATTCGGTCACCGATCAGGCGCCGGTCGGTCTCGAGCTGGGTCTCGCCGGGCCCGCGCAGGCCGATACCGCCCTTCTGGCGCTCGAGGTGGGTCCAGCCGCGCACCAGGCGCGTCGACAGGCGCTCGAGCTGCGCAAGCTCCACCTGCAGCTTGCCCTCGAAAGAGCGGGCGCGCTGCGCGAAGATGTCGAGGATCAGCCCGTTGCGGTCCAGCACCTGCACGCCGAGGCTGCGCTCGAGGTTGCGCTCCTGGCTGGCGCTCAACGGCTGGTCGACGAGCACCAGCGCCGCGCAGCTTTCCTGCACGAGCGCGGCAAGCTCCTCGACCTTGCCGGAACCGATGAACTGCCGAGCGTGCACGCGGTCTACCCGGGCCTCCAGCGCACCGACCGTTTCGGCGCCGGCAGACTCGGCCAAGGCGGCGAATTCGGCAATTTCCTCCGGAGACACGCTGCGGCGCACCGCGACGTTCAGCAGGACGGCGGGGGTGGATGCCTGGTCAGCGGCGCTCAATCAGCCCTCCCCGGCTCAGTCGCCGGACGCTTCGGCATCATCCGGGAGCGGCAGTCGCACTGCACGGGATGGCACCACGGTGGAGATGGCGTGCTTGTAGACCATCTGGCTGACGCTGTTCTTCAGCAGCACGACGAACTGGTCGAACGAGTCGATCTGGCCCTGCAGCTTGATGCCGTTCACGAGGTAAATCGAGACCGGAACCTTCTCCTTGCGCAGCATATTCAGAAATGGATCCTGCAACGACTGCCCCTTGGCCATTGGGTTTCTCCTTCACACGCGGCCTTCCTGCCGCCTTGTTGCTCTTCTGTGCCGCACCGCTTCCGGACCCTGCGGGCGAACCCTGAATGCTATCACAGCGGCCCGGCTTCCCCGGCTGCAAGAAAGCGCTCCACCGCCTGCTCACATTGACGCAGCGCATCGCCGTCGAAAGGGTCCACGACCAGGTCGACGACCTCCGAGCGCAGCCAGGTCAACTGACGCTTGGCGAGCCTGCGCGTCGCGGCAACCGCAGCCTCGACCGCGGCCTCCAGCGTGAGCTCGCCGGCGATGTGGCGTGCGAGCTGCCGGTACCCGACCGCGCGCAGCGCCGGCAGGTCAACCCCCGGCCCGGTGCGCCTCGTGAGGCTATGGACCTCGTCGAGCAGCCCCCGTTCCATCATCAGTTCGAAGCGTTCGCGGATTCGGATGCGCAGCGCATCACGGTCCTGCGGCACCAGCGCGATGACCAGCAGCGTCCAGTCCAGCGGCTGCGGGCGCCTGGCCTGCTGGCGCGACAGCGGCTGCCCGGTCAGCGCAAAGACCTCGAGCGCGCGCTGCAGGCGCTGGCGATCGTGCGGCCGGATCCGCGCCGCGGCTGGCGCGTCTACGGCAGCCAGCCAGGCGTGCAGTCGAGGCCAGCCGTGGGTGTCCCCGCAGGCGTCGAGGCATGCCCGCACCGCCGGATCGGCGGTCGGCAGCGGCGCGAGACCGTCACGCAGCGCGCGGAAATACAGGTTCGTTCCGCCAACCACCAGCGGTGCGCAGGCCCGGCCGGCGATCGCGTCCATCGCCATGAGCGCATCGCGTCTGAACCGACCGGCGGAGTACGCCTCGTGAGGCTCTGCAATATCGAGCAGGTGATGCGTGGCGCGGGCGCGTTCGACGGCATCGGGCTTGGCGGTGCCGATGTCCAGACCGCGGTAGACCTGCGCCGAGTCCATGCTGATGATCTCGAACGGCAGCCGGGCGGCGAGGTGCAACGCGAAGCCACTCTTGCCGCATGCCGTCGGCCCGAGCACGCATACCGCACGCCTGGCCGCGGGCGGCCGCCCGCTACCGGCCACGCAGGAACAGCGCGTCTAGCTCGCGCAGGCCCAGCTGCACCCAGGTCGGGCGGCCGTGATTGCACTGGTCGGCACGCTCGGTCGCTTCCATTGCCCGCAACAACGCGTTCATCTCGTCCCGCGTCAGTGCGCGGTTTGCACGCACGCTGCCGTGGCAGGCCATCGTCGACAGCAGCGCGTCGGACTCGGCCTCGAGACGCGCCGAACTGCCGTACTCGGCGAGATCGGACAGCACGTCGCGCACCAGCCCGGCGGCGTCGGCGCCCCGCAGCATCGCCGGCACCTGGCGGATCAGCAGCTTCTCCGGCGCGATACGGTCCACGTCGAAGCCCGCGCGCCGGAATACTTCGGCATGCGTCTCGGCGAGCTCCGCCTCCGCCGTCGCGACAGCGAGGGTCTCCGGCACCAGCAGCGGCTGGGCCTGCACGCGACCGTCGGACCATGCGCTCTTCAGGCGCTCGTAAGTGATGCGTTCGTGCGCGGCGTGCATGTCGACGAGTACGAGGCCGTCGCGGTTCTCGGCGAGGATGTAGATGCCACGCAGCTGCGCGAGCGCGTAGCCGAGCGGCGGAATGCCGTGGTCACCCGCCTCGCCGGTCGACCCGGCCGGCTCGGCGATGGCCGCGGCGGCACCCCCCCCGTGCCCTGCCCCGTCGCCGGCAAGCGCCTGCAGCCGTGCGACCGCCTCCATGCCGTCACCTGTCGGGCCACCGGCCGCGGCGGCGCCGAAACCCAGCCCCCCCTGCGCGTGCCTGGCCGCAGCACCCCCCGGGGGGCAGGCACCCATCGCGCCTGTACCCGCACCTCCGGCTGCGGACCACGCGCGATCCTCCCCAGGCTGCCCTTCGGCCATCGCGACGCCACCGGGGCGCGTCCCGGCCAGCGCGCGCTCCAGTGTACGCGCGACGAACTCGTGCACCGCGCGTCCGTCGCGAAAGCGCACCTCGTACTTCGCCGGATGCGCGTTGACGTCGACCCGCCGGGGATCGAGCTCGAGGAACAGCACGTAGGCCGGCTGCCGGTTCTGGTAGAGCACGTCGCGGTAGGCATGCCGCACCGCGTGGCCGATCAGCCGGTCACGCAGTGCGCGGCCGTTCAGGTAGAAGTACTGCTGGTCGGCCTGGCTGCGCGCGGCCGTCGGCAGTCCGATCCAGCCCCAGAGCCGCATGTCGCCGACGGCATGCTCGACGTAGAGGCACTGGGTCACGAAACGTTCGCCGCAGACCGCCGCGATGCGGCGCTCGCGATCGACGCGCGTGTGTCCGGCCGGCAGTTCGAGCACCGTGCGTCGGTTGTGCTCGAGCGTGATCGAAACATCAAAGCGCCCGAGCCCGATGCGCCGGACCATGCCGTCCACGTGGCCTTGTTCGGTGCGCTCGGTACGCAGGAATCGCCGCCGCGCGGGCGTGTTGTAGAACAGGTCGCGCACCTCGACGATGGTACCGGGCGGGTCCGGCGCCGGGCGTGGCCGCCCGATGTGTCCGCCGTCGGCCTCGATGCGCGTCGCTGCATCGTCACCGGCGCGACGCGACGTCAGCGCCAGCCGCGATACCGATGCGATGGACGGCAACGCCTCGCCGCGGAAACCGAGCGAGCCGACGCGCTCGAGGTCATCGAGGCTGGCGATCTTGCTGGTCGCATGCCGGGCCAATGCGACCGCGAGCTCGTCGGGCGCGATCCCGGCGCCGTCGTCGGTGACCCGGATCAGTCGCGCCCCGCCCTGCTCGACCTGCACGCGCACCTTCTGTGCACCGGCATCGAGGCTGTTCTCGAGCAGCTCCTTGACGACCGACGCGGGCCGTTCGACGACTTCGCCCGCGGCGATCTGGTCGACGAGCTGGGCGGGGAGGGGGCGGATTGCGGGCATGCGCGCATTGTTCCAGATGCGCGCCTGTCACGAAACGGCGGCGGTGCCGATCAGCCTCCGCTGCTGGTCGGAATCGTCAGCACCTGGCCGACCCGGATACGGTCATCGGCGAGGTTGTTCTCGTTTCGCAGCGCCCCGAGGCTGACGTTGTGGCGGTTGGCGATACCGCTGAGCGTGTCACCGCGCGACACGACGTAGCGCCCCGGCTCGGACAGTCCCCGCTCGCGCATGCGGGCGATGTAGGTGTCACTGGGCGGGTTCTCGTGGAAATAACCGCGCACGCCGTTGAGCATCGCTCTCGCCAGCCGACGCTGGTGCGCACGGTCGGAAAGCCCGCGTTCCTCCTCGGGGTTGGAGATGTACGCGGTCTCGACGAGCAGCGACGGGATATCCGGTGATTTCAGCACGACGAAAGGCGCACGCTGAACGCTGTCGCGACGCATGCGCGTGACGCGGCCCATCTCGTTGATCAGCTGCTGGCCGACGCTCGCGCCCACTGACAGCGCCGCAGTCTGCGACAGGTCGAGCAGCACCGATGCGAGCATGTCGTCCTTGTCGGACAGCCGCACGCCGCCGACCAGGTCGGCGGCGTTCTCGCGCTCTGCCACGCGACGCGCGACCTCATCACTGGCGCCCCCCTGCGAAAGCATGTAGACGGTTGCGCCGCGTGCATTCTGGTTGAAATACGCATCGGCATGGATGGACAGGAACAGGTCGGCCTGGGCTGCGCGCGCGCGCTCGATGCGCCCGCGCAGCGGGATGAAGTAGTCGCCGTCACGGATCAGCACCGGTCGCATGCCGGGCTCGTCTTCGACGAGCTTGGCGAGTTCGCGCGCAATCGCCAGCACGACGTCTTTCTCGCGCGTGCCGCCGCGGCCGATCGCGCCCGGGTCCTCGCCCCCATGGCCGGCATCGATGGCGATCACGAGATCCCGCCCGCGGCCGTCATCGGCCCGGGCCCGGCGCACCGGCTCGCTACCGTTGCCGTTGCCGTTGCCGAGGTCGATAACGAGTCGGTGTCCGTAGGTCTCGTTCGGTGGCAGCAGGAAGCTGCTCGCCTGGACGCGGTCGGCCAGATCGAGCACCACGCGCAGCGTGCCGTCGCCCTGGCGGGCGCTTCGCACGCCGCTAACGGGACCGTCGCCGGACGGCAGACGGGTGCCCGACGCGAGCGAGCTGCCGGAGATGTCGATGACGACGCGGTGGGGATCGGCCAGCGTAAACAGCCGGTGCTCGGCCGGACGCGACAGGTCGAGCACCACGCGCGTGCCTTCCGGCCCGGCCCAGAGTCGCACGCCGTCCACCTCGGCCGCCGGCGCGAGGGGGGCGACAAGTGCACACAGCGCGGCGATGAGCAACGCATACACACGCATGTTCGCAGGCCCCAATGATCCCCAGTCTGCGACGAAGTCTCGCAGCGGACTGCTGCGAGGTCAAGAAATTCAGTCACAACATGGAGATATGATTACTACTTGAGGATGAGGTCGAGACCCTGAACCAAGCCTGAACGACGCCCGCCGCGACGCGCTCAGGCGTGCGTCAGGCCGGCAGGGTCGGCGATGGCCACCTGCCGGCTGTCCCCGGTGACCTCGATGTGGATCACGAGGTCGGCGCGCCCCTCCAGCGCGGGGACGCGATCAGGCCATTCGATCAGCAGCAGTCCCGGATCGCCCAGCCAGTCGCGCCAGCCGAGAAACTCGAGTTCGTCGGGATCGGCCAGTCGGTAAAGGTCCAGGTGGGTGACGCGTGGGCCGTGCGGGAGCGCGTAAGTTTCGGCAAGCGTGTAGGTCGGACTCGGTACCCGATCACGATAGCCGAGCGCCTGGAGCAGTCCGCGCACGAACGTCGTCTTGCCCGCGCCCAGCGGGCCATGCAGCAACACCACGAGCGTGCGTTCGCGGGCAGGACCGGCAAGGACGGCGCCGATGCGGGCGCCGAGCGCGCGCATCGCGCTGTCATCGGCGACGCTCAGCATCGATGGTTCACCAGCGCGCGGATCGCCGGCATCAGGTCACCGGCGAGCAGCCCCCGCTCACCCGCATCGGTGGCCACAAGATCAGCTGCCCTGGCATGCAGGAGTACGCCGCAGGCCGCCGCGTCGAGAGGGTCGGAGATGACGGCGCGGAGTGCGGCGATCATGCCGGTCAGCACGTCGCCGGTACCGGCGCTCGCAAGACCGGGGTTGCCCTCGTCGCAGACCCACGGAAGTATCGCGCGGCTGCCAACGAGACTGCCGGCGCCCTTGAGCACCGCGACGCCGCCGTAACGCTCGAGCAGCGCGGCCAGTGCGGCAGGACGGTCCGCCTGCACCTGCGACACGTCGCACTCCAGCAACCGGGCGGCCTCGCCGGGGTGCGGTGTGACGATGCGCTGGTCACTGCGCGACGGCCGGGCCGCGAGCAGGTTGAGTGCATCGGCATCGAGGACCATCGGACGATCGGCCGCGACCGCGCGCGCCCATACGCGCTGCGCCCAGTCATCGCGACCGAGCCCGGGCCCGACCGCGACGACATCGGCGGCGTCGGCAAGCGCCGTCAGCACTGACAGCCCGTCCCGATCGGCGTCGATGCCGTGACAGATGATTTCGGGGCGGGCGGCGACGATCGCCGCCACGTGTTCGGGCCGTGTCGCGACCGTCACCAGCCCGGCGCCGGTGCGAAGCGCAGCCTCGGCGGCTAGCCGTGCCGCACCCGGCATCCCGCGACCACCGCCGACGATCAGGATCCGGCCGTGGCGCCCCTTGTGTGAATCCCGCGCCCGCGGCGGCAGCCACGCGGCGAGAGATGCCGCACCGAGGCGACGGGCCACCGGCGCCGGTGCACCCGCCGGCGCCGGACCGTCGACCAGCGGCGCGAATTCAAGGTGCCCGACATGGTCGCGCGCCGGACCCAGAAACAGGCCGATTTTCAGCGCGATGAACGTCACCGTGAGATCGGCGCGAACCGCATCCCCGAGCACCGCACCGGTGTCGGCGTGGAGACCGGTCGGGACGTCGACCGCAAGGCAGGGCGCCGGCGAGTCGTTCATCCGGGCGACCGCGCGCGCATAGTCGCCGGACAGCGGGCGATCCAGGCCGGTACCAAGCAGCGCATCTACCTCGACGTCCACACCCGCGTCGTCGGCGCCGTCGAGCCTGTCATCGGCGCTGCGGATTCTGCCGCCGGCCGCGCACCAGTCGTCCCGGGCGCGCGCGGCGGCACCGTGCAGGCGATCGGGCGGGCCGACCGCAATTACGCTGACGGCCAGCCCGGAGGCGGCAGCCAACCGCGCGATCACGTAGCCGTCGCCGGCATTGTTGCCGGCACCGCACCAGATACGCAGGTGCCTCGCGCGCGGCCAGCGCTCGCGCAGCCCGGCTAGCGCCGCGGCGCCGGCGCGACCCATCAGCGTGTAACCGTCGACCTGCCGGGCGTCCATCACCGCGCGGTCGAAGGCCCGACAGCCCTCGGCATCGAACAGCTCGGCTGGGAGTCGTTGCATGGGCCACAGTATACTCAACGCACATGTGCCGCCCTTCCCCGCCATGACCCCGCAGCCCGCACCGCAACACCCGCGCACGCGCGACGTCATTGCCTTCATCCGCGAGCAGGCCACGGAACTGGGCTTCCAGCAGGCCGGCGTGACCCACACGAAGCTCGACGAGGATGAACGCCACCTGCAGCGCTGGGTCGCACTCGGCCGGCATGGACGCATGGACTACATGGCGCGGCACGGTACGCGCCGCACGCGCCCGGCGGAGCTCGTGCCGGGTACCGTCAGCGTCATTTCGGTCCGGATGGATTACTGGCCGGCAGGCGGCACCGACCCCTGGGCACTGCTCGCCGATGGCCGGCGCGGGTACATCTCGCGCTATGCGCTGGGACGCGACTACCACAAGCTGATGCGTCGACGTCTGCAACGCCTCGCCGACGCGCTTACCGAGCGTATCGGCCCGTTCGGTTACCGCGTCTTCGTCGACAGTGCACCGGTCCTCGAAAAGGCACTGGCCCGCAACGCCGGGCTCGGCTGGATCGGCAAGCACACCAATCTCATCAACCGGCACGCGGGCTCGTGGTTCTTCCTCGGCGAGATCTACACCGACCTGCCCCTGCCGGTCGACGCACCGGCCAGCGCGCACTGCGGCACCTGCACCGCGTGCCTGGACATCTGCCCGACGCGCGCGATCGTCGCACCCTACGAACTCGACGCGAGGCTGTGCATCGCCTACCTCACGATCGAGAACCCGGGCCCGATTCCCGAGGCGCTGCGCCCAGCCATCGGCAACCGCATCTACGGCTGCGACGACTGCCAGCTCATCTGCCCGTGGAACAAGTTCGCGGCCGACACGCGTGAGCCAGGCTTCGAGCCCCGCGAGTCGCTCGATGGCGCCACGCTCGCCGAGTATTTCGCGTGGACAGAGGACGAGTGGGATGAGCGCACGCGCGGCAGCGCGATCCGCCGCATCGGCTACCGCGGCTGGCTGCGCAACATTGCCGTCGCGCTCGGCAACGCCCCCACGGACGGCACGATCACCGCCGCGCTGCGCACGCGCGCGCAGTCGCCGGACACGCTGGTGCGCGAGCACGTGCAGTGGGCGCTGGCCCGACACGGTGCGGCGTGATGTTCGAAGCGCCCCCGCACCGCTACCTGGTCGGACCGGACTTCGAGCTGGCGCGCGCACCGACGACGCCGCCGGATGACGCCCCTGACCGCCGCAAGCTTCGCACCCTGCTGCGCAACCAGACGCGCAGGCTCGCCGAACTGCAGCGACGCATGTATGCCGAGGACCGCCGCGCGGTGCTGCTGGTCTTCCAGGGCCTGGATGCCGCGGGCAAGGACGGGACGATCCGCGCGGTGTTGAGCGGACTCAACCCGGCGGGCTGCTCGGTCTGGAGTTTCGGGCCGCCGTCGAGCCTCGAACTCGACCACGACTTCCTGTGGCGCACGACACTGCGCCTGCCGGAACGTGGCCATATCGGAGTGTTCAACCGCAGCTACTACGAGGAGGTCGCCACCGTGCGCGTACACTGGCGGCTGCTCGAAGGCCAGCGGCTGCCCGACGACACGACCGGGACCGACGCGTTCTGGGCGCGTCGGCTGCATTCGATCACCGAACACGAACTGCACCTGGCGCGCAACGGCACGACGATTCTCAAGTTCTTTCTGAACGTGTCGCGCGATGCACAGCGCGAGCGCCTGCTGCGTCGGCTGAAGGAAAGCAAGCGGCACTGGAAATTCTCAATGGCCGACATTGAAAGCCGCGAACGCTGGGACGACTACCACGCCGCCTACGAGGCCGCACTGGTCGCGACGTCCCGCCCGTGGGCCCCGTGGTATGCCATACCGGCCGACGACAAGCCATGGATGCGTCAGCAGGTTTCGAGGCTGCTGCTCGACGCGATGAAGGCATTGAAACCGCGCTACCCGGAACCCGACACCGATTCCAGCGATCGCTTGGAAGCGCTGCGCCGACTGCTGGAGCACGATTGATGCGAGCCGCGCTCAGGCGGCCTGCACCGGGATCGCGTTGCTGCTGCGCGTGATGCGGTTGTGCTCGTCGAGGTAGACGAGCGACGGAGTGTGCTGCGCAAGTTCGGCGGCCTCGTACTGGGCGTACGCGCAGATGATGATCCGGTCACCCGGCTTCGCCTTGTGGGCGGCGGCACCGTTGATGGAAATCACGCGGGAGCCCCGTTCGGCGCGGATCACGTAGGTCGTGAAGCGCTCGCCGTTGGCCACGTTGTAGATCTGTATCTGCTCGTATTCGCGGATGCCGGAGGCATCGAGCAGGTCATCGTCAATGGCGCATGAGCCCTCGTAGTCGAGTTCGGCATGCGTGACGCAGGCGCGGTGCAGCTTGGCCTTGAGCATCGTGGTGTACACGTCGCGGTCCCTCGGGTCGGCGATTGTTGTAGACGGGCGCGGCGGCGGATGCGCGGCCGCAAGCCCTGCCGGTGGCGACTCCGCCGGCGCGCGGACCCCGCTCCGTAGGCATCCGCGGAGCGGATTCTACCATCAGTCGACGATCAGGTTGTCTATCAGTCGGGTACCGGCCAGGCGCGCTGCGCCGAGGACCACCAGCGGCCGGGCTTCGGGCCAGGCCGGCGCAAGGGTGTCCACGCAGCGGACCTCAACGTAGTCAGGTTCGAGACCGGCGTTGCGCAGCTGCGCCCGGGCCTGCGCGGCGAGTGCATCGAACGCCCCTTCACCGGCGGCGATCGCGTCGGCGACCCCGCGCAGGGCACGGTGCAACGCCGGCGCCCGCGCACGCGCTTCGGGGTCGAGGTAGCGGTTGCGGGACGAGCGCGCGAGACCGTCGGTCTCGCGGCTGATCGGCGCAGCCTCGATGTCCACGGACAGGCACAGGTCACGGACCAGCCGGCGAATCAGGAACAGCTGCTGGAAGTCCTTCTGCCCGAATACGGCCACGTCGGGCTGCGCCATGTTCAGCAGTCTCAGTACCACCGTCGCGACACCGTCGAAGTGCCCGGGGCGGTGCGCCCCGCAGAGGATTGCGCCGACCTCGGGGACCGAGACCCGGGTCGCGCCATCGGCGCCGTACGGATACATCGCGTCGACCCCAGGAAGGAACAGCGCATCGACGCCTTCGGCCGCGAGCCGGGCGCGGTCCTCCTCAGGCGTGCGGGGGTAGCGGTCGAAGTCCTCGCCGGGACCGAACTGCGTGGGGTTGACGAAGATGCTGCAGACCACCCGCTCGGCATGGGCGCGCGCGAGGCGCACCAGCGCGAGGTGGCCCTCGTGCAGATTACCCATCGTCGGGACCAGCGCCACGCGCTGGCGGTCTTCACGCCAGCGCGCGACCAGCCCACGCAGGGCCGCAACCGTCTCGCAAGTCTGCATCAGGCCGTCGCGTGTAGACCGGGGGTCGTCATGAGAAGCAGTGCTCGGGCGCTGGGTACTCGCGCTGCTTGACCGCGTGCACGTAGGCTTCTATCGCCGCACGCGGCGAGCCGGCGCCGGTCATGAAGTCACGGACGAAGCGTGGTTTGCGCCCCTGCGTGATCTCAAGTATGTCGTAGAGGACGAGGATCTGTCCGTCCACTTCCGGGCCGGCACCGATGCCGATCACGGGCACCTCGAGCTCGGCGGTGATGCGCGCACCGACCTCGTTGGGTACGCACTCGAGCAGCACGATGTCGGCACCCGCCTCCTGAAGGCTGCGGGCGTCGTCGAGCATGCGCTGCGCCACGGTCTGCTCGCGGCCCTGCACGCGGAAGCCGCCGATCTTGTGCACCGACTGCGGCTTCAGTCCGAGGTGCGCACAGACCGGAATGTCGTGGCGTGCAAGGTGGCGCACGATTTCTACCTGTCCGGCGCCGCCCTCGAGCTTGACCATCATCGCACCACCTTCCTGCATCAGCCGCACGGCGTTCTGCAGCGCCTGGTCGGGTGCGGTATAGCTCATGAAGGGCATATCGGCCATGAGGAAGGCCCGGCGCAGGCGCCGTGCCACATGGCGGCTGTGGTAGATCACGTCGTCGACGGTGACTGGCACGGTGGTGTCGTGCCCCTGGATGACCATGCCGAGCGAGTCGCCGACAAGGATCACGTCGGTGCCCGAGGCGTCCACGAGCATCGCAAAACTCGCATCGTAGGCGGTGAGGCAGGCGATGGGCTCGCGCTCGTTTTTCATGCGACGCAGCGCGGTGACGTTGACCGGTGGCGAGTCCATCTCGCGCTGCTCGAGCTGCGTGTACATTCGGCTCCCTCCGCTGATACAGGTGCAGGCGTTCAGACGATCCCGCGACCCGCGGGATTATAGAAGTGACGCCCCTTGTCGATACGTTGTATGGCGCCGAGTAGCTCTTCATATTCGCGGTCATTATTGACGGGGTCAATGGCTGCGGCGTTGACGATGAGCAGCGGGGAATCTTCCCAGGCATGGAAAAAACGTGCATAAGCCTCGGTCAGCTGCTCGAGGTATGCACGCGAGATCCGCTGCTCGAAATCGATACCACGCCGCGCGATCCGCGACAGCAGCACGTCGACGGGCGCCTGCAGGTAGATGACCAGGTCGGGCGGCGGCGGGCGCAGCTCGAGGCTGCGCCAGACCTGGCGATAGAGGTCGAGTTCATGGCGCGTCAGCGTGAGCTCGGCGAACAGCGCGTCCTTCTCGAACATGAAGTCGGCGACCCGGGCGGCGGCGAACATGTCCTCCTGCTGCAGCGCCTCGAGCTGGCCGGCGCGCTGGAACAGGAAAAACAGCTGCGTGGGCAGGGCGGCATCCCGGGGGTTGCGGTAGAAGCGGTCGAGGAACGGGTTGTCCTCCGGGCGCTCGAGCATCAGCGCGCCCTGCAGGCTCGCGCCGAGGCGTCGCGCGAGGCTGGTCTTGCCGACGCCGATGGGCCCTTCGACAACGATGTAGCGCGCACGCCCCATCAGTGCGCCCCGTCGATCACCTGCAATGCGCCCGCCGGCAGCCGGGCAAGCAGCGTACTCACGCGGCCGAGCCCCGGCACCTCGAGCAGCGGGCTCACGTCAGCGAGCGGTCTGAGCACGAAATCGCGCTCGGCAATCCCGCGGTGCGGGACCGTGAGACCCGCTTCGTCGACGTGATGCAAACCGTACACGAGCAGGTCCAGGTCGATGATCCGCGGCCCCCAGCGCACGGGTTCGGCCTCGCGTCCCTGCGCGCGCTCGATGGACTTGAGCGCCTCGAGCAGCATCCGCGCCGGGCTGCGGGTCAGGACCGCAGCCACCGCATTGACGTAATCGGGCTGGTCGGGCGGCCCCATCGGCGGCGAACGGTACAGGCGGGAGCGGCGCACGACGCGGACCTCTGGCAGTGCTGACAGCGACTCGAACGCATTTTGCACCTGCTGCAGCGGATCGCGCAGATTGCTGCCAACACCGATGTATGCCGGCTGCCAGCAGCCCGGCGGCGCCGGAGGCTTCAACTGCCGGTGCCGCCGCCACCGCCTGCACCACCGCGGCCGCCCCGACGACGGCGACCGCCGCGTCGTCGCCGTCTCGGGCGCGGCGTTGCGTCGTCGCCAGTGTCGCTGGTGACGTCATCAGTGTCGTCAATGGCGTCGTCACCAGGCGGCTGCTGCAGGGTCTTCTGCTGGGCTTCCACGGACTGCTCCTGCAACTCGGTCCACCAGCGCGCCACGGCGGGGTCGGCCTCACCGGTCTCGGCACGCAGGAGCAGGAAATCATAGGCGGCGCGGAACCGCTTGTTGTCGAGCAGGCGCCGGGCGCGGCGCCCGCGCATCTGCAGAAAGCGCGGCTGCAGGGCGACCATCTCCCGAAGCGGTGCGGCGAAGCGGCGCGGCAGCGCGATGTGCGCCTGCTGCTCGAATATGATCTGCGCCGCGGCCTCCGACAGCGCCTGCGACTCTGAACCGCCATCCTCCAGCAGCAGCGCCGCGGCCCGATCGCGGATCGCGCCCCACAGCAGCACCGCGAACACGAACATCGGGTTGACTGAACGGTCGGCGGCAATGCGCTCGTCGGTGTTGTCCATCGCCAATCGCGCCAGCGCCAGCAGCTGCTCGCCGTTGGGGCCGGCGAAAGCCTCTTCGGCGAGCGGAAACAGCTGCCCGAGCAGGCCGAACTCGCGCAGGCGCTCGAACGTCACCCTGGCGTGGCCGCCGTGGAACAGCTTGAGCACTTCCTCGAACAGGCGCGCCGGCGGGACCTCCGACAGCAGCGGCGCGAGCGCCCCGATCGGCGCGGCGGTCTCGGGCGCCAGCGTGAAATCGAGCTTCGCCGCAAAGCGCACCGCGCGCAGCATTCTGACCGGATCCTCGCGGTAGCGGGTCTCGGGGTCACCGATGAGGCGCAGCACGCGGGCGCGCACGTCGGCGACGCCGCCGACGTAGTCCCAGATCGAGAAGTCGGCAATGGTGTAGTAGAGCGCGTTGGCCGTGAAGTCGCGGCGCCAGACGTCTTCCTCGATCGTGCCATAGATGTTGTCACGCAGGATGCGCCCGCCTTCATCCTGCACGCGCAGCGTGGCGTGGTCTTCCCCGTCACCGTTGCCGTCGTCAGCGCCGTCACCGCGGCCACGGAAGGTCGCGACCTCGATGATCTCGCGGCCGAAGCGCACGTGCGCAAGGCGGAACCGCCGTCCGATGAGGCGGCAGTTACGGAACAGGCCGGCGACTTCCTCGGGATGGGCGTCGGTGGCGACGTCAAAGTCCTTCGGGACGATGCCAAGCAGCATGTCGCGCACGCTGCCACCCACGAGAAATGCCTGGAAGCCGGCCTCCTTGAGCCGATACAGCACCTTGACCGCGTTGCGCGACATGTCGGCGCGCGACAGGTTGTGCTCCGGCCGCGGGATCACGGTCGGCTCGCGGGCGGGATGAAGTTCGGCGGATCCTGAAGCGTTCGGGTTTACGCGATCCAACAAGTGCGCTCCACTTGAGCCATGTGCAAAGCGCGCTATAATAGCAGGCTTGGCACCGCTCGGTGCAGTCTGCCGTGCTCCCTTCGTCTAGCGGTTAGGACGTCGCCCTCTCAAGGCGAAAACACGAGTTCGAGTCTCGTAGGGAGCGCCATCTCAGCTCCCTCCGGGGTGCGGCATCGGATATCTTTGGATGTTGCGGGCCCGTGAAACGGGGTTTCGGGTGCCGCGCCGGCGCCCGCCCACCGGAGGATAAAGAAGGCCGTAGATGGGCAGTATCGCGTTCAGCAACACGATTCTTCTCGTTGGCGCGATGCTCGTGCTGATCGGCGTGTTCTCGAGCCTGGTCGCCCAGCGTTTCGGCGCCCCGCTGCTGCTGGTGTTCCTCGTCATCGGCATGCTTGCCGGCCAGGACGGCCCGCTCGGCCTTGAGTTCAACGACTACCAGCTCACCTACCTCGTCGGGTCACTGGCACTGGCCGTCATTCTGTTCGACGGCGGCCTGCGCACCCGGATCAGCAGCTTTCGCGGCGCCCTGTCACCTGCCGTGACGCTGTCGACTCTGGGCGTGGTGCTGACGGCCTCCTTCGTCGGCGTCGCCGCCTGGCTGCTGCTGCCGCTGTCGCCGATCGAAGCGCTGCTGCTCGGCGCGATCGTCGCATCCACCGATGCTGCGGCCGTGTTCTTCCTGCTGCGCACCGGCGGCATGCAGCTGCGCCCACGCGTCAACGCGACGTTGGAAATCGAGTCCGGCACCAACGACCCGGTCGCGGTGTTCCTGACGCTGGTGCTCGCCGGTGTACTGATGCAGCCCGAGCCCACGATCGGCTGGGAGGTGCTCGGCATGCTGCTCCAGCAGGGCGTCATCGGCGCGGTGCTGGGCATAGGCGGCGGGCTGCTCGGCGCGTGGCTGCTGAACCGCCTCGAACTGGCGTCCGGTCTGCACCCGCTGTTCGTCATCGCGGGGGCGGTGTTCGTGTTCGCGCTGGCCGCGGTACTCGGCGGCAGCGGCTTCCTCGCCGCCTACCTTGCCGGACTGACGCTCGGCAACCGCCAGGCCCGCGCGATCCCGAGCATCGTGAGCTTCCACGACACGGCGACCTGGCTCGCCCAGATCGTGATGTTCCTGGCACTCGGGCTGCTGGTCGTGCCCTCGGAACTCATCACCTTCCTGCCGAAGGCCGTCGGCATCGCCCTCGTACTGATGCTCGTCGCCCGACCGCTCGCGGTGATGCTCTGCCTGCTGCCCTTCGGCTTCACCCGGCGCGAGACGCTGTTCGTCTCATGGGTCGGCCTGCGCGGCGCGGTCAGTATCTTCCTCGCCGCCATCCCGATGCTGTCGGGGCTCGACAATGCGGACCTGTACTTCAACGTCGCGTTCTTCGTGGTGCTGATCTCGCTGATGCTGCAGGGCTGGACCATCCGGCCGGCGGCGCGCCAGCTGGGCATGGTCGTCCCCCGTGCCAGCGCACCGGTGCGCCGCGTCGAAGTCGATCTGCCGGGCCAGCTCGAGTACGAGCTCGTCGGCTATCCCATTCACGCCGACAGCCCGGTACTCGCGCGCCGCCGGCTGCCACCGTGGGTCCGCCAGATCATGGTCGTGCGCGACGGTACGATCATTTCCCCCGAAGAGGCCGGGGAACTGCGCCCCGAGGACTATCTCTACCTGCTCGCGCCGCCGGCGCGCGTCGACCGGCTCGACCAGGTCTTCGCGTCACCGGCCGAGCAGCCGTCGCGATACGCTCGTCCCGTCGGCTATCCCGGCAACACGCCCGCGGCCGAGGTCGCCGAGAGCTGGCATCTGCGCCTGCCGGAAGAAGAGGCCGAACTCACGCTTTCCGAACTCGTCGAGGCCCGCAGCGGCGAACCCGCCCGCATCGGCCTGACCGCACAACTGGATGCGAGCTGGCTGGTCGTGCAGGAGGTCGCCGACGGCGTCGCACAGCGCGTGGACCTGCTCTTCCACGACCCCGACCGGGACCTGCGCCAGAGACTGCTGCGCAACCGCTGGCTCGGCCGGCCGGCACGCGCGCTGCGGCGCTGGATGGACGCGAGCTGACGTGCCGCTCTGCTAACATCGGGCGCCTCCCAGCCAGTCCAGCCGCAGGCCATCCATGACCCGCCTACTCCTGATCGCATCGTCGCTCGTACTTGCCGCAGCCGCCATGGCGTCTCCCGAGGTGCGCACCGTCAACGACGGCAACCTCGTACTCGAGGATATTCCGTCGACGCCCGCATCCGTGCGCGAAGACCTGCGCCGCTACCAGAATACCCGCAGCGCGGTACTGCTGGACTGGGATGCGCAGGGCCGCAGCCTGTACGTGCGCACGCGCTTTGCGAGCACCGACCAGCTGCACCGCGTACAGGCGCCGGGCGGCCGTCGCGAGCAGCTGTCCTGGTTCGATGAACCCGTCGGCCAGGTCGAGCGTCGTCCAGGGCACCGGGAGCTTGCGTTCACGATGGACGCCGGCGGCAACGAGTTCTCCCAGATCTTCATCTTCGATCCCGACACCGGTGAACACCGGATGGTCAGCGACGGCGAATCGCGCAACGTCTCACTGACATGGTCGCCGGACGGCGAGTGGCTGGCGTTCCAGAGCACCCGCCGCGACGGGCGCTCCAATGACGTCTGGATCATGCCTGCAGACGACGCCGACGCCGCCGAACTCGCGGTCGATGGCGGCGATGGCGCGCTGTGGGCCCCGGTCGCCTATTGCGCCGATGCGCGCAGACTGCTGGTCGTGCGCTACGTCAGCATCAACGACTCGTACGCGTACCTGTACGACCGTGACGCCGACAGCCTGACGCGCGTCGCGGGCAGTGACGACGATCTCGCCTCGCACGTGCCCGTGGCGTGTCATCCCGAGCGCGACGGCTTCTACATGCTCAGCGACCGCGACAGCCAGTTCGCCCAGCTTGTCTACAAGCCGTTCGCCGGTGGCGAACGCGAACTCGTGAGCAAAGGCATCGACTGGTCGGTGTCGGGTCTTGCGCTTTCCAACGACGGCCACCGCGGCGCCTTCGTGACCAACGAAGACGGCATCAGCCGGCTTTACCTGTTCGACCCCGGCTCTCACGCCTTCCGCGTGGTCGATGAGCTGCCGACCGGCGTCACCGGAACGCCCAGGTTCAGCCCCGACGGCCGTCGTCTCGCAATCACAGTGAACACGCCACAGACGCCGAGCGACACCTTCGTGCTCGAACTCGGGCACAGTCCGCTCGCCGCGGGGCGCCTGGAACGCTGGACCTGGAGCGAAGTCGGCGGGCTCGACACCGAACGGTTCGTCGTGCCGGAACTCGTGCACTATCCGACGTTCGACGAGGTCGAAGGCAGTCCGCGCGAAATCCCCGCGTTCGTCTACCGTCCCGAGGGCGACGGTCCGCATCCGGTCGTCGTGTTCATCCACGGCGGGCCCGAGGCGCAGTATCGCCCGACGTTCAACAGCGCGTTTCAGCTCTGGCTGCAGCGGCTCGGCGTCGCGGTGATCGCACCCAACGTGCGGGGCTCCTCCGGTTACGGCAAGGACTACCTGCTGCTCGACAACGTCTACCTGCGCGAGGACTCGGTGCGCGACATCGGCGCACTGCTGGACTGGATAGACACCCAGCCGGACCTCGATGCCGATCGGGTCGCGACCTATGGCGGCAGCTACGGGGGTTACATGGTGCTCGCGAGCGCGGTGCACTACAGCGACCGGCTGCGCGCGGGCGTGAACATCGTCGGCATCAGCAACTTCGTGACCTTCCTCGAAAATACCGAGGACTACCGGCGTGACCTGCGCCGTGTGGAATACGGCGATGAGCGCGACCCGGAGGTCCGCGAGTTCCTCGAGTCGATCAGCCCCCTGAACAACGTCGACCGAATCCGTATCCCGCTGCTCGTCGCCCAAGGGCAGAACGACCCGCGCGTACCGGTCACCGAGGCCGAACAGATCGTTGCGGCGCTGCGCGAGCGCGACATTCCGGTCTGGTACATGAACGCGCTGAACGAGGGGCATGGCTTCCGTCGCAAGGAGAACCGCGACCGATTCAACGAGGCCGTCGTGATGTTCCTGCGCGAGCACCTGCTCGCCGACTGACACCGCCGACCACAACGGCGTGCGCGGGCCCACTTCGGAAACCCGCAGCCCGCCGACGGCGCCTCACGCTTGGCGTGGAGCGCCTGTGACCGCATACTGGACCGCGCACCACAAGGAGTGAGCCGATGAAACTCGACCGCATTTTCTGCGTCATCGACCCGACGACCAACAACCAGCGCGCCCTCGACCGCGCGCGCTTCATCGCCAGCGGGAACAACGCGCACATCCACGCCTACATCTGCATCGCGACGCCGATGGCCGATGCCGCCGAAGACCGCCGGGCGCTGCAGGAAGCCGAGGTCGCCCGCCACGAGGCGTGGCTGGAGCGACTCGTGGCACCGCTGCGCGAGGAAGGCCGCGAGGTGACCACCGAGGTCGAGTGTCGCGACGAATGGCGCGACGCGCTGGCCCCGGCGGCAGAACGCGCCGGCGCCGACCTGATCATCAAGAGCGCGTACCGGCGCTCGGCACTGCGTCGGCGGCTGCTCAAGACCTCCGACTTCATCCTGCTGCGCAGCGCCAACTGCCCGGTGCTACTCGTGAAGACCGACCGCATCGGCAAGCTCGACCGCGTCCTTGCCGCCGTGAATATTTCCGCCGAGGACGACGCACACAGGCAGCTCACCGACCGCGTCATCGACATCGCACGTACGGTCGCCGAGACGGCGGATGCGGAACTGCACTGTGTCAACGCGTACTCGGGATCGCTGAATTTCGTACACCCGCCCGACGTCGCCAAGCGCGCCGGCATTGAGCGACGCCAGGCCCACGTCGGCGATGCGGAACCGGCTGAACTCATCGCCCAGGTCGCCGCGAAGATCGAGGCGCCGCTGGTCGTGATCGGCTCGGTCGCCCGCGGCGGCGTCAGCGGTGCCGTGGTGGGCAACACCGCCGAGAAGATCCTCGACACCGTGCCGGCCGATATCCTGACGATCGTCACGCCGCGAAGCTGACGCCTCCGTGTGTCCGTCCCGACGGTCTGTCGGGGCGGACGTCGACTTCCGCACTGCACCATGAATGCGGCGCGACCAAGTGCACCCGACTTTCGTTGACACCCCATCGCGACGGTGTTAACGAGAACAGGTGACCCTGGAAAGGAGAGCGGCATGCAGATCAAGAAGCTGTTCTGTGTCGTGGACCCCACCGTCGAGGCGCAACCGGCGCTGGAACGCGCCCACTACATCGCTGCAGGCACGGCCGCAAGCGTTCACGCCTACGTGTGTTGCGAACCCCCGGCGGGTGCCGACGTCGCCGACATGGAAGCGCGAAAGGCGGAAGCCGCCCGTGTGCGCGAGTGGCTGGAGCAGAAGGTCGCGCCGCTGCGCGAAGATGGTGACGAGGTCACCACCGAGGTCGAATGCGAGCGCGATTGGCGCGGCGCACTCGCACCGGCCGCGGCACGTGCCGGTGCCGACCTCATCGTCAAGGGCACGTTTGCGCACTCGATGCTGCACCGCCGTTTCCTGAAGACCTCCGACTACCAGCTGCTTCGCCATTCGAGCGTGCCGGTGCTGCTGAGCAAGCTCAACGGCGTCGATCGCATCGACAGGATTCTCGCGGCCGTGGACTTCCAGGCGCCGGACGACGCCCATCGGGCACTCACCGAGCGGGTGCTCGACTATGCGCGCACACTGGCCACGATGGCCGAGGCGGACCTGCACTGCGTCAATGCCTACAGCGGTTCCCTGAACCGTATCAGTCCGGCAGATCTCGCCGAGCGCGCCGGGATCGACCGCAGCAACGCGCATGTCGGCGATGAACGCCCCGAGACGCTGATCACCGAAATCGCCGGGCGCATCGAGACGCCGCTGGTGATCATCGGCTCGGTGGCCAGAAGCGGCCTGTCCGGCGCCGTTGTCGGCAACACCGCGGAGAAAATCCTCGACACGGTCAATGCCGATATCCTGACGGTATTCGTAGAGGACTGAAGCTGCCGGCAAGGAGAGCGACACCATGAGCCGACTGCTGGCCTGCCTGCTGCTCGCGATCCTCGTCACGGCGTGCAGCCGCCACGACGCGATTTGGGAACAGGCCCGTGACGAGGATACCGTCACCGCCTACGAGGCCTACCTCGAGCGCTATCCCGAGGGTCCGCGGGCGGCACAGGCACGCAGCCGCGTGCGCGCACTCGAGGTCGAAGAGGCGTGGGGCGACGCGCGCGTGCGCGACAGCCGCTCCGGCTACGAGGCGTTTCTGGAAACGTGGGGTGACAGCGATTTCGCCGCCGAGGCAGGTGACCGCCTCGCAGCGATCGACCGCCGCGACGCATGGCGGTCACTAGCCGCGACTGACGACGTCTCGGCGCTCGAGACTTTCGTCGAGCGCCATCCGGATGCACCCGAGGCCGAGCTCGCGACCGCACGTATAGAGTTGCTGGAAGCACGCCAGGCCAGGGAAGACGCGCAACCCGACCCGCCGACCTCGACGCGGGATGGCGAAGCTGATGGCCCGCAACCCTCTGGCCAGTCCACGCCCGACACTGACGACCAGGGTACACACCGCGTGCAACTCGCGGCGGTCAGCAGCGAGGCGCGTGCCCGCGAAGGCATCACCCGTCTCGAGCGCGAGCACGGCGACATACTCGGCGGCCTTCGACTGGTGACGGAACCTGCCAACGACATGTACCGCCTGCTCACCGAACCCATGCCCAGGGCACGGGCCACGGAAGTGTGCAACGCCCTCCAGGCGTCGGGTCAGGACTGCCTCGTACGCCCTCGCTGATCACCTCGCCCGCACGGTCGGCTGAACGCTTTGGCGGAAAGTTGTTCGTAATCATTGACCTGCAACACGCGACTCCCCACTTGCCGAGCGCTGCCCTGCACGATTGTCGCCATTGAGAGACAGCTGGCAGTCCCTCGGCCGACCGGGACAATTATGGGTTAGAGCCAGTCCGGGGCCCAGGGCGACCCGGGCAGGCCTGCGTCCATCGGCCGAGGAGAATCAAGGAATGATGACAACACCGGCAGGGCGGAAACGACTGCCAATAAGGCGGCAGTCCCTTGCAACGCTGACGCTCCTGCTGGTCGCAGCCGGGTTCACCAGCGGGTGTGACCGCGCTGCAGGCGAGGATGATGTCCGCGACGCGACCAGGGTCGTCGTGATTGCGGCCGCGACCGGCGAGGTCGAACGGACCGAGTCTTCCATAGGCCAGGTCGAGACCTTCTCGGCGCCCACCGTGTCCCCGGAGGTCGACGGGCGGGTGGTCGAAATCCTCGTCGACGTAGGTGACAAGGTCGAACGCGGCGACGTCCTCGCCCGCATAGACCGTGAACCGTTTGCCCTTCGGCTGGGTTCCGCGGGCGCCGACCGGGCCCGTATGGAAGTGGAGCGCACCCAACTGCAGAGTGACCTCGAGCGGATGGAAAGCGTCGCCGAGGAGGGATACGTCAGCGAATCCGAAATCGAAAACACTCGCTCGTCGCTCGACGCCATCGAGGCGGAACTGGAATCGATCAGGTTTAGCGAGGAACAGGCGGCAACCGACCTTCGCCGCACCGACATCACCAGCCCGATCTCGGGCGAGATAGACTCGCGCACGATATCCGAGGGCGACTACGTATCGGTCGGCGACGATAGTTTCCGGGTCAGCCCGCTGAGTGCGTACCGCGTCAGCCTGGGTTTCCCACAGGGACTGCGTGACGTACTGGCCGTAGGCCAGGAAGTGCGCCTGGCGCCCGCCGACAACCCTGACGAGCAGGCCGTCGGCGAGGTGACGCGCATCCGCCCCTCAGTGGATGGCGGCTCGCGGTCACTGATCGCAGTAGTCGACTTCGACGACCCGGGTGGTTAGCGTCCCGGCATGACCGTCACGGGCGAGGTCGTGGTCGAACGTCGTGACGATGCCGTTCGCGTACCACGCCTCAGCGTCGTGCAGCGCCCCGCCGGCCAGGTCGTGTTCGTCGTGGACGGCGAGGAGGTCAGCCAGCGCGAGATAGAGATCGGCCACCAGACTTCCGACTGGGTGGAGATCATCTCCGGGCTCGACGCCGGTGAGCGCATCGTCACCGATGGTGCCTCTTTTCTCTCTGACGGCGCTCGGGTGCGTTACGAGGACGCCGACACGTGACGCTTCCCGAGTTCTCTATCCGCCGCCATGTGATGGCGGTGATGATGAGTGCCGTGCTGGTGCTCTTCGGCGTGATCGGCTACCAGGACATCGGCGTCGACCGGGTCCCCGACGTCGATTTTCCCGTGATCTCGGTCTCCACGTCCCTGCCTGGCGCAGAACCGGACATCATCGATTCCGCGGTCACACGCGAGATCGTGCGGCGCGCGAATTCGGTCCCCGGCATCGACAACATCCAGGCGACTTCCACGCCGGGGGACTCCAGCGTCGTCATCACCTTCAACCTCGACAAGAATATCGACGTGGCCTACACGGAGGTCCAGACCAAGGTCAACGAAGCGCTGGGCAACCTGCCTGATGACGTGGAGATCCCGCAGGTAGAGAAAGTCGAAACCGACGCGGCACCCATCATGTGGCTGTCCATCCAGGGCGACCGTACACTCTCCCAGCTGACAGACATTGCGCGCAACTCCATACGCCCCCAGCTCGAAATCATTTCCGGCGTGGGTGACGTCACGCTGGGCGGCGGCCAGAACCGCCGGATACGCATCGAAGTCGATGTGGACCGGCTCAATGCCGAGGGCGTCACGGTTCAGGACCTGCTCACCGCGGTCGACGAGGAGCACGTGGCGGTGTCGGGCGGCTTCCTGGTGTCCGGCGATCGTGAGAGCGTCTTCAAGCTGGATCACGAATTCCACGATGTGGAGGCCCTGGAAAGCCTGATCGTGACCGAACGCGACGGGCGTATCGTCAGGCTGGGCGACGTCGCCGAGGTCGTCGACGGGCTGACCGATTTCCGGCGCCTGGCACGCTACAACCAGGACATCGCGGCAGGCCTGGGGATCGTAAAGATCGCCGGAACCAATACCGTAGAGGTCATCGATGAGGTCACGCGCAGGCTCGACCGCGACATTCGCCCACAGCTTCCGCCGGGCGTGACCGTCAGCGTCGTCTCTGATCAGTCGGATTTCATACGCAGCATGATCGACAACCTGGAGCTCACGGTGCTCATGGCGGTACTGCTTGCTGCGCTCGTGATCTGGCTGTTCCTCAAGTCACTGCGATCCACCCTGATCATCGCCGCGGCAATTCCCGTCTCGCTGATGGCCGTGATCGCGGTGATGTACTTCTTCGGCTACACGCTCAACGCAATGACGATGCTCGCCATGCTGCTTCTCGTCGGCATCGTCGTCGACGACGCGATCGTCGTACTGGAAAACGTCTATCGCCACCGGGAGGCGGGTGAATCCAACCCGAGCCGTGCCGCCATCAACGGATCCAACCAGGTCTTCTTCGCCGTGGTTGCGTCGTCGCTCGCGCTGATCTCGATCTTCGGCCCGGTGATCTTCATGGACGGCGTGGTGGGACGTTTCTTTGAATCGTTCGCCGTGGTCGTCGTATTCGGCATCCTCGCATCCACGTTCGTCGCGCTCACGCTCATCCCCATGTTGTGTGCGCGCTTTCTGCGTGTACCCGACGTACACGGCCGCGTTTACCACTTCCTCGAGGATGGGTTCCGTCGCGTAGACGAGTGGTATCGCGGCATTCTGCGTAGGGCGCTGCGTGCCCGTTACACGGTGCTGCTCGTAGCACTCGCGATCGTCGCGCCGACGGGCCTGCTGCTGACCATGCTGCCTGCCGAATTTGCCCCCGAAGAGGATGAAGGCTCGTTCATCGTCAACTACCGCACGCCAGTCGGGTCGAGCATCCACTACAGCGACGGAAAGCTTGCCGAAATCGAGGCGATACTTGCCGAAGACGAAGACGTCTACGGCTTTTTCTCGACCATCGGCCTGGGTAGCGGTGACAACGTCAATGACGGTATAGCTTTCGTTCAGCTGCGCCCCTGGCGTGAACGCCGCGCGACCCAGCAGGACATCATGGCCCGCCTTCAGGACCGTTTCGATGAACTTTCCGGGGTACGCGCGAGCGCTTCCGGCACCGGCCTGTTCGCCGATCAACGCGGCGAACCGCTGCAGTTCTTCGTCTCCGGGCCGGACCTCGACGAAGTCGCCGAGCTGTCGCGCCGGCTGGAAGACGGCCTGCGCGCCGAGCCCCGCATGGGCAGCGTTGACCTGGACCTCAACCTGGACCAGCCCCAGGTCCAACTGGACATCAATCGCGAACAGGTACGTCTCCTTGGCCTTTCCACCGAAACCGTGATCCGCGCGGCGGGAATACTCGTGGGCGGCAGCGACATCGCCCGATACCATGACGATTTCGGCGGCGGCGAACGCTACCGCATACGCATGAAGTCGCGCGACGGCGAGTTCACGAGTCCGTCGGACCTCAACCGGATATTCCTGCGCAGCGACAATGGCATGATGGTGAGGCTGGACACGGTCGCAACACCGCTCGAGACGGTGGGGCCCGGCGCGATCACGCGCTTCAACCTGCAGTACGGCACGCGATTCTTCGTCAATCCGGAAATGCCCATTGGCGACGCTGCATCCCGAGTGCGCGAACTCTCCGCAGAACTCGCCCCGCCAGGTTACTCCGTGGAACTGACCGGCGAGGCGGTAGAGATGGAGCGCACCGCCTCTGCGATCGTGTTCGTATTCGTCGTCGCGACATTACTGGTATTCATGGTTCTCGCCAGTCAGTTCAACTCGATGCTGCAACCTGTGGTCGTGATGCTGGCGATGCCACTTGCAGCGGTCGGCGGACTCCTGGGCCTGTGGCTCACCGGGCAGACGCTGAACATCTTCTCGATGATCGGCATGGTGCTGCTGGTGGGCGTGGTGACGAAAAATTCGATACTTCTGATCGACCTGACGAATCAGTATCGTGACAAGCGTGGTATGGACATCGATGAGGCGCTGATCGAAGCGTGCCCGATCCGTCTGCGCCCGGTCCTCATGACTTCACTGACGCTCATCCTCGCAATGGTGCCGGCGGCGCTGGGATCAGGCCCGGGCGCCAACGGCAACGCCGCGCTTGCAACGGTCATCATCTTTGGCATGCTCGCGTCGATGGTTCTGACGCTGGTCGTCGTGCCGGCTGCGTACTCGCTGGTAGAGCACCGCCTTGCACGGCGCGAGGGCGCCATGGACCCGGTCGCGGGCTGATCACCCACCGGGAAGAACCCCTAGGGGTGTACCGGCTCGGGCGACTGGCGGCGCCTGAGGAGGTGGATAGTGAGACCCACTACGACGGAACTGACGATCGCCACGGAAGCGGCGACCCCGGGATTCTCGCCATCCGCGGCGGTGAACGGCAACGGCAGCTGGCCGTAATACATCGAAAAATGCACGACCACCGCCGTCACCGACGCGGAGATGGGTGCCGCACGTGGCACGTCGCGCAGGAACATGCCCATCAGGATGGGCATGAACGCCGCCGAGAAATACGCGTACACCCCGTTCTGCGCGAAGATGCCGACGCTGAGCTTGGGATTGACGATCTGGTCCCACGAGAGCCAGAACACGGCGAGCGCCAGCAGTACGATCACGACCCGGTTGACCGCGATCCCGACACTGTCCGCACCACCGATGCCGAGCCCGATACGGGCACCGAACAGCGGGCGGAGAATGTCATTGGTTACCGTCGTGGACAGCGACTGGATCAGCGCCTCGAGCGTAGACAGGCCCGCCGAGATCAGCCCGACGATGACCAGGAGCCCGATGACCACCGGAAACTGGGTGGTCACGTACACCGACACGATGTTGTCCATCGGCAGCGGCTGCCCGCGGAACGTGAGATCGGGGAAGGCCAGGCGCATGTACAGGCCGGCGAACACCACCGCGAAGAACAGGAACTGCACCACACAGCCGGTAATCAGGTAGCGGTTGACGTCACTGTCGCTCTTGAGCAGCAGCGACTTGGTGATGATGTGCGGCTGGCAGATGATCGCGATGCCCACGATGAAGGCCGCGACGAACACTTCGAAATGGTCCCTGAACAGGAAGCTGTCGGGGTAGGTGGTGGCCACGAGCTGCGGGTCCACTTCGCGCAGCCGATCGAGAAAGCCGTGCACCCCGTCGCTGAAATGCGCCCACCCGGATCCGAGCAGCACGATCGCGATGACCAGCATCAGCAGCGCCTGGATGCTGTTGGTGTAGACCATCGAGTTGGCGCCGCCGAACATCATGTAGCCGAACACGAAGACGACGATGCCGCTGAGCGTCGCAAGCTCCGAGATGCCGAGCGTTGCCGAGATCACCTTTGTGAGCCCGACGCAGATCAGCACCGCGAACGTCACCAGCAGCAGCGACAGGAAACCGAAGTACAGGCCGAAGCCGGGGCTGTGATAGCGGGTGGACATCCACTGCGCCATCGAGAGCGCGCGCACCGTGGTGCCGTGACGCCGGAAACCCTTGGTGAGCACGACCAGTGAGCACAGCGACGCGAGCGGCACCGCCAGCGCCATCGCGAGCACGGCGCTCAGGCCGTAGAGAGCCACGAACCCAGGATTGATGATAAATGTCGCGGCGCTGGTCATCGACGCCGCGAGCGACAGCCCCACGGCGTACGGTGAGAACAGCACGCTGCCCAGCGCATAGTCGTCGATGGACCGGGTGCGGCGGGCACCGCGGACCACCATCACGAGGATCACCGCGGCGTAGCCGACCAACATGATCCAGCCCAGCGTCGTCAGCAATGTCGCCTGCTCCCCCATGGGCGGGGATTATGCCATTTCAACAAACGTTGAAGGAAGACCGGGCTGGCCCGGTCGGGCGCGCGGCCCGCGGGGCGCGGTCAGTCGCGCTCCGTCCAGTCGATGCGCTCGGGCGGCGCGAGCTCCTCGAACACCGCGACGCGGAAGCGTCCGGCGTCGGCACGCAGCGGTTTGACCCGCTGCTGGTAGTCCTCGGAGTGCCAGAACCGCCGGGCGTGCTCCAGCGACGGGAACCGGGCCATGACCATGGGCTGGTGGTCGCCCCACTCGCCCTCGAACACCTCCAGCGGGCGGCCGAACGCGGTGTAGTACCCGTCGTTCTTTTCGTAGAGCCGGTGCTGCGCCATCGCCTCGGCATAGGCGGCCATCGGCTTGCGGTTCTCCAGTTCGGCAAGCACCACCATATAAACTGGGCGGTCTTCGGAAGCTTCACTCATGCGTTTTCCCTCGTGTCAGCGTTCTCCGGGGCCGTCGCGCCGCGCCCGCGGGACCGGCGGTAGAATACAGGCCCTCAAAGCAGAGTGCTCCGCCCGTATCGATGCCAGCCACCCCCCCCACGCTACCCAGCGCCGGCCTGCTGCGCCGCATTGGCGCGCTTGTCTATGACCTGCTGCTGCTGCTCGCGGCGCTGATGGTGGTGACCGCGCTGGCGACCCTCGTGACCGGTGGCGAGGCACTGTACCCGGCGCCGTGGTGGTACCAGCTGCTGCTGGTCGCGACCTGGGCGCTGTTCTGGTGCGGGTTCTGGGTGCACGGCGGCCAGACGCTGGGCATGAAGGCCTGGCATATCAGGGTTCGCACCGCGGAAGGACGGCCGCTCGGCTGGCGCGAGGCCGGACTCAGGCTGCTGGCCGCGGTACCCGCGATGGCACCGGCGGGTGTCGGCCTGTGGTGGCTGCTGTTCGATAGCGACCGGCTCGCGTGGCACGATCGCCTGAGCCGGACCCGCGTCGTCGTCGAGCGCCCGCCGCGACGCGGCTGACGCCGTACCTAGCGGTTGCGCAGGATGCCCCCGAGCGCAAGCGTCAGCAGCAATGCGGTTGGCGTCCATGCCACGATGATCGGGTCGATATTAAACACCACGGCGCCGTTCGCGAGCGTGCGGCTGACGAGGAAATAGCCCAGGCCGATCATCACGCCCACCATGAGACGCGCGCCGGCCCCCGCAGCACGCAGCGACCCGAACACGAACGGCAGCGCGAGCAGCGTCATCACCACCGCCGACGCGATATGCGCGAGCCGGCTCCAGTAGGCGACCTCGTACGCGGTCGCATCCAGCCGGTTCGCCCGCAGATATTCGACGTATCGCCACAGGCCACGCGCATCCAGGTCGGACGGACGGACCACCGACAGGTTGATCAGGTCCTCGGTCAGCATGTCGGTTTCCAGGCGCCGCAGACCCGCACTGGCATGCACGACCCCGTCACTGAAGAGCTGCTCGAAGCGGGTCTCCTGGTAGACCGACAGCAGCCACGCGCCGTCGTCGTCGGGGTTGGCGTGCCCTGCCCGGCCCAGCGCGCGCAAAGTGCGGTCCTCACCGACTTCGTAGACGTAAATACCCGCATCCAGCGGCTCGTCCTCGGACTGGCGCATGTTGATGATCACGTCGCCGTCTCGCAGCCATGCGTTGCCGGCCCGCAGGTTGAGGTCTTCGAACTTGGCCATCGCGCGCATCTGGCGGGCGTAGTTTGCCAGTTCCGGCGCAAAATACTCGCCGACCACGCCCATGAAGGCGGCGAAAAAGACCCCGGTGAGCACCACGCCGCGCGCGAGCTGCAGCCGCGAGATCCCCGCCGCCTGCATCGCGATGAGCTCGCTGCGACCGGCGAGGCCGCCGAGCCCGAGCAGTGCACCGAGCAGTGCCGCCGCCGGCAGCATCTCGACCGCGAGCCGCGGCAGGCGCAGTGCCACGTAGCCAGCCGCATGCAGCATCGTGTAGGCGCCCTCGCCGATGTCGTCGAGCTGGCCGAAGAATTCGACGAATACCGTCAGCGCGATCAGCACCAGCAGCACCAGCGCCGTCGCGCCGAGGATGGTGCGCACGATGTAGCGGTCGACGATATTCACGTCGCGGCCCCCGCGAGCGCATCGTCCCGGGGCGGCGCCGGCGCCCGTCGCAACCGGCCCTGCTCACGAAGCAGCAGCACCACGCCGAGGGCAAGCACGAGCGCATGCACCCACCACAGCCCCAGCCACTCAGGGAGTACGCCACGCTCCAGCCACAGGCGGCCAGCGGTCAGCAGGTTGGTGTAGACGAGGTAGATCAGTATGCCGATCCCGACCTTGCCGAATCGCCCGCGACGCGGGTCTGTACGTGCCAGCGGCACCGCCAGCAGCAGCAGCGCGAACAGGCTCACGGGGCCTGACAGGCGCCAGTGCAGCTCGGCCAGCGCGCCCGGGTCAGAATCGCCGAGCAGCGCACTGAACGCGATACCCTCGATGGACGTACGCAGCGCGCTGTCGGGCACCGGTGGCAACGGGATGCCGTGTTCCGCAAATTCCACCACCCGGAAGTCACGCCGTCCCGGGATACCCTCGTAGCGACGACCGTTGAAAAGCACGAAACTCTGGGTCTGCCCGTCAGCCCCCGTGCGACGTTCACCGCGGTCGGCGAGGACGACCTCGGTGCGCTCACCGACCTGGCGCTGTATGAAGAGATTGCGCAGCACACCGTCGGCACTGACCTGCTCGGCGTAGAGCACGGCATCGGCATCTCCGATGGTGATGAAGCGCCCCGGCTCGACGACGCCCAACGCGGCATCGCGGCGCATCTCGAGCTCTATCGCCTGCAGCTCGCGCATCGCCCACGGAGCGCCCTCGAGCGACAGCCACGCGAGTCCCGCGGCCATCAGCGCCACCAGCGGCGTCAGCGCCCGGTAGACGGCACCGGAGCCGACACCGCAGGCCATCATCGCGGCCATTTCGCTGTCGCGGTAAAGCCGCGCCAGCGCCAGCATCACCCCGAGCAGAAACGCGACCGGCACCAGGATCGTCAGGTACTGCATGCTGGTCAGTCCCATGGCCTGGAGCACGGCGTCTCGCGGCAACCGGTTGGCGGCTGCGTCGCCGAGGACGCGCGCGAACTGGTTGGACAGCAGGATGCCGAGGAGCACCAGCGTGACCACCATCCACACCGAGAGTGTCTCGCGCAGCAGGTAGCGCCGCAGGATGATCAATGCCGGGTGCTCCCGACGGGCGATTGCTTCAAGCCCGGGAGTGGGTTGCAGTACACTAGCGCGCCTGTTGCCATCGGGGCGGCACCTTAGCATAAGCCCGCGGGAGCGAGGCCTGCGGGCGCCGGAGCCGCTGACCGCGCACCCCGCAGTGGAGGAGCAAACAATAATGCAGTACCAGACCACGAGCGCCAATCCCGTCAGGCGCCGCAGCGCGTGCGCGATCGTCGGCGTCTTCAAGGACGGCAAGTTCGGCGCCGCCGCGGCCGCATTCGACGACGCCAGTCGTGGCGCGCTGACACGCCTGGTCAAGGACGGCGAGGTGACCGGCGCGGCCGGTGAGGCCCACCTGATCCCGGCCCCCGAAGGCATCGCCGCGGCGCGCGTGCTGGTCGTCGGCTGCGGCCCACGCGACCGTTTCGACGACAAGGCCTACCGCGCAGCGGTAAGCGCCGCGGTCGCGCGGCTGTCGCGCACCCGGCTGAAAGATGCGATGTGGACGCTGTCGGCGGACGGCGTCGACGGGGTCGACCCCTACTACCTCGGCCGCCAGTCGGCCGAGACCGCCGCCGCCGCCGTCTACCGGTTCGACGAGCAGAAAGGCAAGACCGCCGGACCGAAGGTGCGCCTCGAAACGATCACCGCGATCGCCGACACGCGCGCCAGTGCCAATCGGCTGCTCGAGGGACTGCGCGACGGCGACGGCGTCGCGGCGGGCATCAGGTTCACGCGCGACCTCGCCAACCGTTCCCCGAACGTCTGCCATCCCACGCACATGGCGCAGGAAGCCCGCCGGCTCGCCGCCCGTCACAAGCGCCTCGAGGTCGAGATCCTGTCAGCCGCGCAGATGAAAAAGCTCGGCATGGGCGCGCTGCTGTCGGTCGCACAGGGCTCTGAACAGCCGCCCAGGCTGATCGTGCTGCGCTACCGGGGCGCCGCCGCGTCGCAGGCCCCCGTAGTCCTGGTCGGCAAGGCGATCACCTTCGACACCGGCGGCATCTCGCTGAAGCCACCGCCGAACATGGATGAAATGAAGTTCGACATGGGCGGCGGCGGCGCCGTGCTTGGCACGCTCGCGGCCATCGCCGAACTCGGCCCGAAGACCAACGTGATCGGTGTCGTGCCAGCATGCGAGAACATGCCCAGCGGCCGCGCCACGCGTCCCGGTGACATCGTCACCAGCATGTCCGGCCAGACCATCGAGGTGCTCAACACCGACGCCGAGGGCCGCATGATCCTGTGCGATGCACTGACCTACTCGCGACGCTTCAAGCCTGCGGCGATCGTCGACGTCGCGACGCTGACGGGCGCTTGCGTGATCGCGCTGGGTAACCAGTACACTGCGGTGTTCTCCCACTCGGATGATCTCGCGCGGTCGCTGCTCGAGGCCGGAGACCGCGTCGGTGATCCCGCCTGGCGGATGCCGGTCAACGACGAGTACGGCGAGTCGCTGAAGAGCAATTTCGCCGATTTCGCCAACGTGGGCGCACGCGAGGGGGGCTCTTCGGTCGCCGCGGCATTCCTGTCGCGATTCACAGAGGGGCTGAACTGGGCACATCTCGACATCGCCGGGTCCGCGTGGAAAGGTGGACGCGAGAAAGGCAGCACGGGCCGGCCCGTCTCGCTGCTGACCGAGTTTGTGCTGTCCCGGTGCTGAGCGCACGGGGCACATGACCCGCGTGGATTTCTACATCCTGGGCGACGGGCCGTCGGGTGATCCCGACACGGTGGCATGCAGGCTCGCGGCGAAGGCGTGGGGACTCGGCCACGCGATCTTCGTGCACGCGCTGGACGACGCGCACGCGCGCGCGCTCGACGACAGGCTGTGGATCTGGCAGCAGGGCAGTTTCGTGCCGCACGCGCTCGCCGGAGCAGCCCCCGCGCTGCCGGCCGACGTACCGGCTCCGGTGCTGATCGGCTCGGGCGACGAGCCGCCCGCCGATCACTGGGACCTGCTGATCAACCTGCAACACGGTGTGCCGGCGTTCTTCAGCCGCTACCAGCGCGTGGCCGAACTCGTCGCACGCTCCGAAGACGCGCGCCAGCGTGGCCGCGAACGCTACCAGTTCTACCGTGACCGCGGCTACGAGCTGCATACTCATCACCTATGAGCGGCAAGGACGACTCCCGGGATGAACTGCCGGTGCTCACCGAGCGCGCCGAGGGCATGTCCGATACCCCGAGCGCTGCCGACGCGCCCGACGCCGACGACCGGCTGGCGGCACTGCAGGCGGCGATCTCGGCCGATGCACTGGCGCTGGCCGAACGGTTGCTGCATTCGGCGTTCACCGAGATGGAGGCGACACTGTTCGAGCAGGTCTCGAACCGGCTCAGGCAGGAACTGCCTGAACTCGTCGACCGGGTGCTGCGCGAGCACCTCGTCGATGGACGATTGCAGCGGTCGGTGGCGCCCGACCCGAGGCCCGCGACTGATACAGGGAAGCCGACGTGAGCACAGGGATGGACAAGGCCTACGATCCGGCGAGCATTGAAGCGCCACTGTACCGGCGATGGGAGGAGTCGGGCTGGTTTGCACCGGCCGGCCACGGCAGCCCGTACTGCATCATGATTCCGCCGCCGAACGTCACCGGCACGCTGCACATGGGCCATGCATTCCAGGACACGATCATGGATGCGCTGACCCGCTGGCACCGCATGTGTGGCCACGCGACGCTCTGGCAGCCGGGTACCGATCACGCCGGTATCGCAACGCAGATGGTGGTCGAGCGCCAGCTCAACGAGGCCGGCACGTCGCGACTCGACCTGGGTCGGGAGGCGTTCGTCGAGCGTGTCTGGGCATGGAAGGAAGAGTCGGGCGGCACGATCACGCGCCAGCTGCGCCGCCTCGGCGCGTCGGTGGACTGGTCGCGCGAGCGGTTCACGATGGACGACGACCTCAGCCGCGCAGTGACCGAGGTGTTCGTTCGCCTCTACGAGGAGGGGCTCATCTACCGCGGCAAGCGGCTGGTCAACTGGGACCCGGTCCTGCTGACGGCCATCTCGGACCTCGAGGTGCTCGCCGAGGAAGAGGCCGGCCACCTCTGGCATTTCCGCTACCCGCTTGCCGACGGCGACGGCCACGTCATCGTCGCGACCACCCGGCCGGAAACCATGCTCGGCGACACCGCGGTCGCGGTACACCCCGAGGACGCGCGCTACGCCCCCCTCATCGGCCGCCATGTGCGGCTGCCGCTGGTCGACCGGCTGATCCCGGTCATTGCCGACGACTGGGTCGACCCGGAATTCGGCACCGGCTGCGTGAAGATCACGCCGGGTCACGACTTCAATGACCACGCGATGGGCCAGCGCCACGGGCTCGAGGTCATCAACGTGCTCGCCGCCGACGCGACGGTCAACGGCAACGCGCCGGAGCCGTATCGCGGGCTGGACCGCTTCGAGGCACGCAGCCGTGTCGTCGCCGACCTCGATGCGCTGGGCCTGCTCGAGCGCGTAGATGAACACCGTCTGATGGTGCCGCGTGGCGACCGCAGCGGTGTTGTCATCGAGCCGTGGCTCACCGACCAGTGGTTCGTGAAGATCGGCCCGCTGGCGGAGCCGGCGATTGCCGCCGTCGAAGACGGGCGCATCCGCTTCGTTCCTGAGAACTGGTCGCGCACCTATTTCGAATGGATGCGCAACATCCAGGACTGGTGCATCAGCCGCCAGCTGTGGTGGGGTCATCGGATCCCGGCGTGGTACGACGCCGACGGCCGCGTCTACGTCGGGCGCAGCGAGGGCGAGGTCCGCGCCAAGCACGGGCTGGGCGACAGCATCGCGCTGACCCGTGACGAGGACGTGCTCGACACCTGGTTCTCCTCGGCGCTGTGGCCCTTCTCGACGCTGGGCTGGCCGAACGACACGCCGGAGCTCGCCCGCTTCTACCCGACCAGCGTGCTGGTCACCGGCTTCGACATCATCTTCTTCTGGGTCGCCAGGATGATCATGATGGGCATGAAGTTCATGGGTGACGTGCCGTTCCGCGAGGTCTACATCACCGGCCTGATCCGCGACTCCGACGGCCAGAAGATGTCCAAGTCCAAGGGCAACATCCTCGACCCCCTGGATCTCATCGACGGCATCACGCTCGACGATCTCATCGCCAAGCGCACCGCCGGGCTGATGCAGGCGCACCTGCGACCGCGAATCGAAAAAACCACCCGACGCCAGTTTCCCGATGGCATACGCGCACACGGCACCGACGCGCTGCGCTTCACGCTCGCCGCCCTCGCCTCGCCGGCCCGCGACATCAACTTCGACCTGGGCAGGCTCGAGGGCTACCGGAACTTCTGCAACAAGATCTGGAATGCGGCCCGTTACGCGACGCTGAACCTGGAGGATCATGTACCGGGGGAAACCGGCACCACCGGGCTGCCGGAGCGCTGGATACTCAGCCGCCTGGGCCGCACGGTCGACGCCGTGCACCAGGGGTACGCCGACTACCGGCTCGACCTCGTCGCGCGCGCGATCTACGACTTCACGTGGCACGAGTTCTGCGACTGGTACCTGGAGCTGTCCAAGCCGGTCCTGCAGGCCACCGAGACCGACCACGAACGCCGGCGCGGCACGCAGCACACGCTGGTCACCGTACTCGAGACGCTGATGCGGCTCGCCCACCCGCTGATGCCCTTCATCACCGAGGAAATCTGGCAGCGCGTCGCCCCGCTTGCCGGCACGACCGGCGAAACCGTGATGCTCGCACCGGCACCGGCACGCGGCATGCCACCGCCCGATCGCGAGGCCGAGGACGAGATGGCCTGGCTGCAGGCGTTCGTGCTCGGCATCCGGCGCGTTCGCGGCGAGATGAACCTGTCGCCGTCCAAACCCCTGCCGGTGGTGCTCGAAGAGGCCGGCGACCTCGACCGCACACGCGTGGCGCGCCATGAGCCGCTGCTTCGCCAGCTCGCGCGCATCGAGCGCATCGACGTGCTTGACGCCGGCACCGAGGCTCCGGGCGGCACCGCGCTCGCGCTGCTCGGTTCGCTCAAGATCCACGTCCCGCTCGCCGGGCTCGTCGACCTCGCCGCCGAGGTCGCGCGCCTCGATCGCCAGCTGGAGAAGGCGCGTGCCGACCTCGAACGTGCGAAGCGCAAGCTCGACAACCCCCGGTTTCGCGACAACGCGCCGGCGGAGGTCGTCGCCCGCGAGCGCGAGCGCCTCGAGTCGCAGGACAATGTCTGCCGGGAACTCGCGCAGCAGCTCGAACGGTTGCGCGCTGCCGGTTAGCGCTGTCCGCTGGGCGGTCTACGGCTCGCGGCCTGCCAACCCGGTCACGAAACGCGCCGGTCACGGATGCCCGCCGCGCGCTTTTGCGCGAACATGAGCATCCGACCATCCGCCGCAGGGAAGCGCCATGCTGCAGCACACCCGGGACTTAAGCCCCGCTCACGATGCCTGGAGCGACGTCGGCGGGCGCCTGCTAGCGGCTCTGGACCGGATCATCCTCGGCAAGCGCCGCGAACACACGCTCGCGCTGTCATGCGTCCTCGCCCAGGGTCACCTGCTGATCCAGGATCTGCCCGGCGTCGGGAAAACGACGCTCGCGCATGCACTCGCGCGCGTGCTGGGGCTTTCGTTCCAGCGCGTGCAGTTCACGTCGGACCTGTTGCCGGCCGATGTCATCGGCGCAAGCATCTACCGCCGTGACCAGCAGCAGTTCGAGTTCCAGCGCGGCCCGGTATTCACGCAGCTGCTGCTCGCCGACGAGATCAACCGCGCGACACCCAAGGCGCAGAGCGCGCTGCTCGAGGCAATGGAAGAACAGCAGGTGACGGTCGATGGCCACACCCATCCGCTGCCACAACCGTTTTTCGTCGTCGCCACGCGCAACCCGCTCGAACAGGCTGGCACCTTTCCGCTGCCGGAGTCGCAGCTCGACCGTTTCCTGATGCAGATCGAACTCGGCTACCCGAGCCCCGCCGAGGAACGTGAACTGCTGACCGGCACCGACCGGCGTGCGCTGCTCGCAACGCAGCAACCGGTGGTCGACGCGGCCACGCTGGCGCGCATGCAGGAGGCGGTCCCGTCGATGCACGTCGCCGAACCGCTGCTCGACTACGTGCAGGCACTGATCGCGTGGACCCGCGACAGCGGTGAATTCGCCGCCGGACTGTCGCCGCGTGCGAGCATCGCGCTGCTGCGGGCATCGCAGGCCCATGCGCTCCTGATGGGGCACGCCGGCGTACACCCCGAGGACGTGCAGGCGGTCGCACCGGCGGTCGTCACCCACAGGCTGGTGACGCGCGAGGGACGTACACCGGGCAACATCGGACAGCGGCTGCTCGAGGCTGTCGCGTTGCCGTGAAGCTCGCCGCCGCCAGCATCCCGCTGCGCGCGCGCCTGCGCCGCTGGGTGCTGCGCCGCCATGGCCCGGCCGCAGACGAGTCCGTACTCGACCGTCGACGACTGTACGTCCTGCCCACGCGTGCCGGCCTGGTCTACGCCGTGCTGCTGATGGTGATGCTGATCGGCGCGATGAACTACGGCAGCAGCACCGGCTACGCGCTGACGTTCCTGCTCGCGGGGATGGGGCTGGTCGCGATGCATCACGGTCACCGCAACCTGCTGGGCCTCGGCGTACGGGTCATCGGCGCCGAGCCGGTCTTCGCCGGCGAGCGCGCGGCGTTCCGAGTCCGTCTGCGCAATGCGAGCGCGATCACCCGACACGAACTGCGGGTGCGCTTCGACGACGCCCACGGTGAATCGCTGGACCTCGCGCCGGAATCTCACGCCGAGGTGACGGTGCCCATACCGACCCGCCGACGCGGGCGCCTGCGCCCCGGACCGCTGTGCATAGAGAGCCGCTTTCCCGGACACCTGGTGCGCGTCTGGTCGTGGTGTGCGCACGATGCTTCGGTCATCGTCTACCCGGCACCCGCGGCGGCGGTCGGGCCGCCACCGGCCAGCGCGAGCGGCGCCGATGACGGCGAACAGCAGCGCAGCGGCGATACCGATTTCTGGGGCCTGCGCGAATTCCGGCCCGGTGACCCGACGCGACGCATCGAGTGGCGCGCCTACGCGCGCGAGCGCGGACTCGTGGTGCGCACGTTCTCCGACCCGGACGCGGCGCCGGAATGGCTGGCACCGGATCCGCTCGCGGAACTCGAGGCCGAACTCTCGCGCCTCGCACGACACGCGCTCGACCTCGCCCGCGCGGGACGCCCCTTCGGCCTGCGACTCGATGGCCAGACGCTGGACCCGGCCGGCGGCCAGGCACAGCTGCACCGGGTGCTGGGCGCACTCGCCCTCTACCGCTGTGGCGATGACGATGTCCACGGGCACTGAAACGCTGCATCGACTGCTGTGGATCATGGCAGCCCTGGCGGCGGCCACGCTGCCGCACGTCACCCACCTGCCGCCGTGGATTCCGCTGCTGCTGGGTGCGTGCATGCTGTGGCGCACCGGCATGAGCACGCACCGGCTCTGGGTGCCGCCGGCGTGGCTGCGCATCGTGCTGGCCACCGGGTGCTTCGGACTCGTCTACGTCACATACGGCACCATCAACGGCCTGCGGCCCGGCAGCGCGCTGCTGGTCGTGATGATGGCGCTGAAACTGCTCGAAACGCGCCGGCGCCGCGACTACGTGGTGCTGCTGCTGATCGCCTACTTCCTGATTTTCGCGGGCCTGCTGCGCTGGCAGTCACCGGTCGTCGGCGGCTACCTGCTCGCGGTCGCGTGGCTGACCACCGCGGCGCTGCTGCAGGCCACGCGCGACACCGCGCCGCTTGCGCCCGCCGCGGTACTGGGCCTGTCCGGTCGACTGATCGCCGGCGCGATCCCCGTGATGGTGATCCTGTTCCTGCTGTTTCCGCGCGTCCCCGGTCCGCTCTGGGGCAGCGGGCTCGACGATGCGAGCGCGGTCAGCGGACTGTCCGACCGGATGAGCCCCGGCGACATCACCGAGCTCGGCCTGTCCGACGAGATCGCATTCCGCGCCCGCTTCGATGAGCGCCCGCCGCCGGCCCGCGATCTTTACTGGCGTGCACTGGTCCTCGACGACTTCGACGGACGGAGCTGGACCGCATCCGAGCGGACCCGGCAGCGCCCGGGTCGCGTCGAGCAGCTTGAAACGCTGGGCGAGCCGGTGCACTACGAGGTCGTGATGGAACCGCACCGTCAGCGCTGGGTGTTCGCGCTGGAACGCCCCGGCGAGTCGACGATGCCGGGCGTGACCCGGGCCGCCGACCTGCGCATGACGGTGCCCAGGCCGATCAACGACCGGACCAGTATTGCGCTGACCTCGTGGCCCGAGGCGCGCGTGGACGTGAACGCACCGCGCGGGGACGTCGACGACTACCTGCGGCTGGATCCGCGCAGCAATCCCCGCAGCCGTGCCTTCGCGGCCGAACTGCGCGCGCGCCATGCCGAAGACGATGCCGCGGTCATCGACGCGCTGCTCCGGCACTTCAACCGTGAAGAATTCCACTACACGCTGCTGCCGGCCGCGCTCGGTGAGCACCCCGTCGACGACTTCCTGTTCGCGACCCGCGAGGGCTTTTGCGAACACTTTGCCTCGGCGTTCGCGGCGGTGATGCGTGCCGCCGGCATCCCGACGCGCGTCGTGCTCGGCTACCAGGGCGGAGAACTCAATCCGGTCGGCAACTACCTCGTGATTCGCCAGTCGGACGCCCATGCGTGGAACGAGGTCTGGCTCGACGGCCGCGGCTGGGTGCGCATCGACCCGGTCGCGGCGGTGGCGCCCGAACGCGTGTCGCTCGGCATACACGGCGCGCTCGGCGAACGCGACCCGCTCCCGGGCCGCGCGCTGCGCGAACGCCCGATGCTCTACCGGGCGGCACAGCTCTGGGATGCGGCGAACACCTGGTGGAACGACGCGATCATCGGCTATGACCAGGCGAGCCAGCGCGACTGGCTGTCACGCCTCGGCATGGAGCGCCGGCCGCTGACCGCACTGGTGGCGATGCTCGCGATCGCACTGGCCGTCACCATGATCGTGCTCGCGGCGGTGCTCGTGCGCAATCTCGCCCCCCGCGAGCGCGATCGGGTACAACGCGCCTGGCAGCGCCTGGGGAGGCGTCTTGGCGCGGCCGGGCTGGCCAGGGCTCCGGGTGAGTCGCCGGCAGACTGGGCACGCCGCGTCGGCGCCGCACGACCGGAGCTGGCCGGCGCGATGCACGCGCTTGCGGGCCTTTACCTGCGTCTTCGCTACGAGCCGTCACCCCGCGCCGCCGACATCGACCGCTTCGACCGGGCGACGCGCCGGATGCACGTACCACGCCGCGCGGGTGAGAATGGGCGCTGATGCCCGCCGGCGCAGGAGACGCTGAATGATTCCCCGCACCCGCGCCCCCCGCCGCGAGATCTTCGGCTGGGCGATGTTCGACTTCGCCAACCAGGCCTACACGCTGCTGATCATCACGGTCGTGTTCGGCGACCTATTCACGCGGGTGATCGTCGGCGATTCCCCCGACTACCGGCTCGGCAACCTGCTGTGGTCGATTGCGCTGGCGGTCAGTTACCTGATGGTCGTCGTATTCGCGCCGCTCGCCGGTGCGCTGATGGACTATCGCGCGGTAAAGAAGAAATTCCTGTTCGCAAGCTACGTGCTGACGGTGGTCACCACCGCGGCGCTGTATTTCGTCGCACCCGGCTACGCACTGCTCGGCGTCGTGCTGATCGTGATGTCGAACTTCGCCTATTCCATCGGCGAGTCGTTCATCGCGAGCTTCCTGCCGGGGCTCGGCCCGCCGGGGGATCTCGGCAAGATCTCGGGCTTCGGATGGGCGCTCGGCTACATCGGCGGCATGGTGTCGGCGGTGTTCGTGCTGCTGGTGCTCGGCGACGTCAGCGAGGACAACTTCGACCGTATCCGCTGGGTCGGGCCGTGGGCGGCGGCGTTTTTCCTGCTTGCGGCGATCCCCACCTTCGTATGGCTGCGAGAGCGCGGACACCCGCGCGAGCGCCCGCCCGGAATGAGCTACGCGCGGATCGCGGTCGACCGCGTGCGCGGGACGCTAAGCGGCATGACCGCGCATCGTGACCTCGCGGTGCTGCTCGGCTCGGTGTTCTTCGCGATGAGTGGCATGTACATCATCATCACGTTCTCGTTCATCTACGGCGCCCAGGTCATCGGCTGGGACGAGGATGTCCGCACGCTGATGTTCGTGATCGTCCAGATCACGGCAGCCGCGGGTGCGATCGGTTTCGGCCTCATCCAGGACCGGATCGGCGCGCTGGTGACCTACCGGATCACGCTGCTGCTGTGGATCGCGGCAATCGCGCTGATCTACCTGACACCGGCGATGACCGCGGCGCTGGCGACGCTGGGGGTGGACTGGGAAGCGCAGTACGTGTTCCTGATCGTCGGCTGCGTGGCCGGGATCAGCCTGGGGTCGTGCCAGTCGGCGACGCGCACGCTGGTCGGGCTGTTCTCGCCACTTGAACGTGCCGCCGAGTTCTTCGGCTTCTGGGGGCAGGCGATGAAGCTCGCGGGCGTGTTCGGCGTCCTCGCGATCGGGCTGCTGCAGGCGGTCGTCGGGTTGCACGCGGCGATCCTGTTCTGCATCGCGCTGTTTGCCGTGGCGCTTGCGATTTCGGCGGCGGTGAACGAATCTCGCGGCAGGTCTGCTGCCGGCGAGGACATGTCTTGAGCACCGTACGACGCATCCTGCTGCTGCAGGGCCATCCCGACCCCGAGCGCACACACCTGGGGCACGCGCTTGGCGACGCCTACCTCGAGGGCGCGCGCGCGGCCGGACACGAGGTCGAGGTCGTGCACCTGTCGGAACTGGATTTCCCGCTGTTGCGCTCGGCCGCCGAATTCGAACGGGGCGAACCGCCACCGGTGATCGCCGATGTGCAGCAGGCGCTGCTCGCCGCAGACCACGTGGTCCTGGTGATGCCGCTGTGGCTCGGCGACATGCCGGCGCTCGTCAAGGCCTTCCTGGAACAGCTGCTGCGCCCGGCCTTCGTGCGCGGTACCGAGAGCTTCGGCAACCGTCCGGGCGGTTCGAGGCTGCGCGGTCGCAGCGTACGGCTGATCATCACGATGGGGATGCCGGTGCCGATCTACCGGCTGTGGTTCGGCGCCGCCGCGGTGCGCAACCTGCGCCGCGGCGTATTCGGCTTCGTCGGCCTGCGCCCGGTGCGCAGCACGCTGATCGGGCTTGCCGGTGGCAGCGACGCACGCCGCGCCGGCTGGCTTAAACGGGTCGCGGCGCTGGGCCGGCGGGGCGTGTGAAACGCGTCAGGCCGCGACCAGGGATTTCTCGCGGGTCGCGCGGAACTCGATGTCGGGCCACCGTTCCTGGGTCAGCGTGAGGTTCACGCGCGTCGGCGCAACGTAGACCAGCGCCCCGCTGTGGTCGAGTGCGAGATGCTCGGCGGCGCGGCGCCGGAACTCCTCGAGCTTCGCCGGGTTCGCACTGTAGACCCAGCGGGCGGTCGACACCTGCACCCCCTCGAACTGGCACTCCACGCCGTACTCGCTCTTCAGCCGATGCGCGACCACGTCGAACTGCAGTGCGCCCACCGCACCGAGGATGGTCGCGTTGCCCTGCAGCGGGCGGAACACCTGCGTAGCACCCTCCTCGCACAGCTGGTCGAGTCCCTTGTTCAGCGCCTTGGCGCGCAGCGGGTCACGCAGCACCACCCGGCGAAACAGTTCCGGCGCGAAGCTCGGGATGCCGGTGAAGTTGAGCGTCTCGCCCTCGGTGAACGTGTCGCCGATATTGATCGTGCCGTGGTTGTGCAGCCCGATGATGTCGCCGGCGCGGGCCTCGTCGGCGTGCTGGCGGTCGGCGGCCATGAACGTCAGCGCGTCGGCGATGCGCACGTCGCGCCCGAGGCGCACGTGGCGCAGCTTCATGCCCGAGCTGAAACGCCCAGAGCAGATCCGCATGAACGCGATGCGGTCGCGGTGCGCCGGGTCCATGTTGGCCTGGATCTTGAACACGAAGCCCGTCAGCGCCGGCTCCTCCGGTCGGACCTCGCGCTCGGCGGTTGCGCGCGGCAGCGGTGCCGGCGCCCACGCGACGAACGACGACAGCAGCTCGCGCACGCCGAAGTTGTTGATCGCCGAGCCGAAGAACACCGGCGTGAGCTCACCGCGCAGGTACGCGGCATGGTCCCACGCGTGGCTTGCGCCGCGCACGAGTTCGATCTCGTCACGAAAGTCGGCGGCGTCGGCGCCGAGCAGCTCGTCCGCCTCGTCCGAGGAGAGGCCCTCGATGACCCGGACCTCGCCGGCGCGTCCGCGGTTGCCGTGGCTGTAGACGTAGATGCGATCCTCGAGCATATGATAGATGCCCCGCAGCGCGCGCCCCATGCCGATCGGCCAGGTCACTGGAGAACACGCAACCTTGAGTACCGACTCGACCTCGTCCAACAGCTCCATCGGCTCGCGGCCGTCGCGATCGAGCTTGTTGATGAAGGTCACGATGGGCGTGTCGCGCAGCCGGCAGACCTCCATCAGCTTGATCGTGCGCTCCTCGACGCCCTTCGCACAGTCGATGACCATCAGTGCCGAATCGACCGCGGTCAGCGTCCGGTAGGTGTCCTCGGAGAAGTCCTGGTGACCGGGAGTGTCGAGCAGGTTCACCGTGCGTCCACCGTACGGGAACTGCATCACCGAAGAGGTCACGGAGATGCCGCGCTCCTGCTCGAGCTTCATCCAGTCGGAGGTCGCGTGTCGGTCGGCCTTGCGGCCCTTTACACTGCCGGCCAGCTGTATCGCGCCACCGAAAAGCAGCAGCTTCTCCGTCAGCGTGGTCTTGCCGGCATCGGGGTGGGAGATGATCGCGAACGTGCGGCGCCCGCGCCAGTCGGTCGTGTCGAACGCGTCGCGCTCTGCATTTGAGGTGTCACGGTCCATGGGCGCTGCATTCTACAGCGCGGCAGGGATCGCGGCTAAGGGTTCAGGCGAGGTCGAGTTCCGTCGCCAGCACCACCGCGTCCTCGCGCCCGCCGCGCGCCTGGTAGTAACGCGGCCGCAGGCCGATTTCCCTGAAACCGAGGCTCCGGTAGAGGTGGCGGGCGACCCGGTTCGACGGGCGCACCTCGAGAAACACGCGGTCGGCGCCACGCTCGCGGGCCCGGGACAGCAGTTCGAGCATCAGCTGGCGGCCCAGCCCCCGGAGCTGGCAGTCGGGATGGACGCATACGTTGAGCACGTGCGCCTCGCCCGCGGCCACCGACATGATGCCGTAGCCGATAAGGCTGTCGTCGCCTTCCAGCACGAGGCACGTGTACCCGGCGAGCATGCAGTCCCGGAAGATGCCGGGAGACCACGGGTAGTCATAGGCGGCCCGTTCCACGCGCCCGATCGCCGGGACGTCGCGCGGCAACATCGGCCGCAGCCGGACCCCGAAGGCGTCCATCGCCGCGCTCACGCCCTGGCCTCCTCGGCCACGCGACACGCGAGCAGCAGGTCGTCCCAGGCCTTGCGCTTCTGTGCGGGACTGCGCAGCAGGTACGCCGGGTGGTAGGTGACGACCAGCGGCAGGCCGCTCGGCTCATGCCGGTGGACGGTGCCGCGCAGCCGGCCGACCTTCTCGTCGGTATCGAGAAGGTGATGCGCCGCGACGCGCCCCACCGCGAGGATCAGCCTCGGCCGCAGCAGCGCGATCTGGCGGTGCAGGTAGCCGGCGCAGGCTGCGGCTTCCTCGGGTCGCGGATCGCGGTTATCCGGCGGACGGCACTTCAGCACGTTGGCGATGAACACTCGGCCGCGATCCAGGCCGATCGCGGCGAGCATCGCATCGAGCAGCTTGCCGGCCCGTCCGACGAACGGCTCGCCGCGGCGATCTTCCTCCGCACCCGGCGCCTCGCCGACGATCAGCCAGTCAGCCGCGCGGTCGCCGACGCCGAACACCGTCTGCGTGCGCCCGCGGTGCAGTGCGCACGCCGTGCAGGCGGCGACCGCGGCCTCGAGTTCCGGCCAGTCCAGCGACGCGGGATCGGCGTCGGTCGTCCGCGACGCGGTGGGCTGCATGTCGTCGACCGGATGCGCATCGACCGGTGCCGGGTCCGCGACCGCCGCGTCACGGCCCGTGGCGTCCCGGCGCACCCACGGGGTGATGCCGAGCGCACCGAGCGCCGCTGCGCGACGGTCCGCGGTACTCACCGCGCGCTCCCGTCCTCGCCGCGCGCGCGTGCCGAGTCGGCTTCCGCGCCGGCGTCGCCCGTCCCGGCGTCCGTTTCGGTGCCGTACGTATCCGTATCCGCGTCGGCGCCACCGTCGACATCGACATCCGGCTGACGCGCCTCGTCGTGCAGACGCTGGCGACGCCGGCGGCGTACGACCCACAGCGCGGGACCCGACAGCGAGTACAGGAAGAACCCGAGGAACAGCACCAGTGGCGGGTTCAGCGAGATCAGCATGAAGACGGCGGGGATGATCAGCAGGTGCGTAAAGCGCACGCGCCCGCCGAGATTGAGATCCTTGAACCCGTAGTAATGCAGCAGGCTCACCATGCACAGCCCGGCGAACGCGGTGATCGAAAGCCCGGCCAGCAGCGCCGGCAGCCCGTCGATCTCGTTCACGGTCCCCACCCATACGAGGCCGGCAACCAGTGCGGCCGCCGACGGACTCGGCAGCCCCTCGAAAAAGCGCCGATCGGTGCTCGGCGGTCGCGAGTTGAAGCGTGCGAGTCGCATCGCCGCCGCCGCCGTGAACAGGAACGCCACCAGCCAGCCGATGCGACCCCATGCGTCGTCGTACTCGGCGAGCGGTACGACGCTCCACTGGTAGACAACCACCGCCGGCGCCAGGCCGAACGCGACCATGTCCGAGAGGCTGTCGTATTCCTTGCCGAAATCGCTCTCGGTACTCGTCATCCGGGCGACGCGGCCGTCCAGCCCGTCGAGCACAATCGCGACGTAGATGGCGATCGCCGCGGGCACGAACTGGCCGTCGATCGCCGCGATGATCGCGTAGAACCCCGAGAACAGTGCCGCCGTCGTCAGCAGGTTCGGCAGCAGGTAGAAGCCCTTGCGGCGTGGTCGCGGTTGGGCGTTGGGCTGGCTCATCGGTACACGGCAGCGAAGTGGAAGATCATCTTCAGTGAATCCCCGGTTGAACGCAAACCTTCAGTTGCGCGCGGGGAGTTCGGCAATAATGGACAGGCCGGCTCGGACGCGTTCCCCCGGGCTGACGGTGACGCGTGCCTCGAGCGGCAGGTACACGTCGGTCTCGCGCGACAGGCGCAACCATGCGAAGCGCTGCCCCTGGCCGACGCGTTCTCCGTAGCCGAGCAGCGCACGCGGCTTCCCGAGCAGCCACAGCGCATGGATGACCACCACCACGTCGGCCCCGGATTCGCCACGCACCCACAGCCCGCTGACGCCGAGCAGCCGGGCCGACGGCGACAACGCGTCGCGCGACAGTTCCATCACCCGTCCGGCGACCGGGCTGCGCGCCGCGTAGGCCCCGAGGTTGTCGACGCGGATCCGGACCCGGTGCGCGGGCCGATCGAGGACGCCGCTGTCGAGCCGGTCGCACGCGACGATCTTGCCGTCGACCGGGCTCACCATCGCCAGCGGTCGCGTCGGCGAATTACGCGCCGGATCCCGGAACAGCATCACCATCGGCACCAACAGCACCACGAGCCCGGTGACCAGCCACCACGCTTCGAAGCGCATCGCGAGCACCAGGCCGGCGGCGACCGGCAGCAGGTACCACCAGCCGTCCGGCGCGATGTAGGAACGGTTCCTGTCCGGCATGTGCGTCCTCGCCGCCGCCCGCGCGGCATCGGCCGGCACGCTACGCCGCACCCGCCCCCCGCGCAACCGCCGCCGGCCACAACACGGGTCGGACCCACGCAACCTGTTAGAATCTGCGCGGTTTTATCGCCGGAAGAGAGCCATGCGCGTCTCCAACCACCCGCTGTTCACCGTCAGGGAAG
>PWYM01000040.1 GCA_003567855.1 Gammaproteobacteria bacterium
CCAACGACTTCGACTCGATCTTCGCGATGAACCGCATCGTCGCCGCGATCAAGGCGAAGTCACGCAACTACCAGGTGCGCATGGGTGGCGTGATCGCCAACCGCAGCGCCGACACCGACCAGATCGACCGCTTCAATGACGTGGTCGGGCTGACGCGGCTTGCGCACATGAAGGACCTCGACGTGATCCGTCGCAGCCGGCTGAAGAAGTCGACGCTGTTCGAGATGGACGACAGCGACCCCGACGTCGCCGCCGCACAGCACGAGTACCTGCGCCTCGCCGCGCTGCTCTGGGCCGGCGTCGAGCCGCAGGAGACCAGCCCCATGAAGGATCGCGAGATCTTCGACCTGCTGGGATTCGATTGATGAACACCTCCTACCGGGCCCGCCGCGGCGAGCTCCGCACCTACTTCGACCGCACCGCGTCCGAGACCTGGGCGCGGCTGACGTCGGACGCGCCTGTCAGCCGCATCCGTGCGACGGTGCGCGCCGGGCGTGACCGCATGCGCGCGCTGCTGCTGGACTGGCTGCCGGCGGACCTGTCGGGGGCGCGCGTGCTCGATGCCGGCTGCGGCACCGGCGCGCTCGCCACCGAGGCGGCACGGCGCGGTGCCCGCGTCGTCGCCGTCGACATCTCGGCGAGCCTCGTCGAGGTCGCTCGCGAACGCGTCCCTGCAGAACTCGCCGACGCGATCGAGTTTCATGTCGGTGACATGCTCGACCCGGCACTCGGGCATTTCGACCACGTCGTGGCGATGGACTCGCTGATCCATTACCCCGCCCGCGACGTGCTCGAAGTGCTTGCCGAGCTGGGCGCGCGTACGCGCCGCTCGATGCTGTTCACGTTCGCCCCCGGTACGCCGGCGCTGTTCGCGATGCACCGCATCGGCAAGCTGTTTCCGCGCGGGGACCGCTCGCCGGCCATCGAGCCGGTCGCCGAGCGTCGGCTGCGCCGCATGATCGAAGACGCACCGGCACTCGCACACTGGCGCGGCGCCCGCTGCGAACGCGTCTCGAGCGGCTTCTACAAGTCGCAGGCGCTGGAACTTGTCGGGACGGGCGCGGGTACGCTGCGGTGAAGGCGCTCAACAACTCGCTTGCCAGAGCGTGGACCCAGGTGGGTGCACGCTTCCTGCCGTTCGCGGAAGCCGGCTCCGCCGAGCTCCCGATGCGCCAGCTGCTGCGCCTGTCGCTGTTCCAGCTGACCGTCGGCATGTCCGTCGTGCTGCTGATCGGCACGCTGAACCGCGTGATGATCGTCGAGCTCGGCGTGCCCGCGTGGCTGGTCGCGCTGATGGTCGCGCTGCCGCTGCTGTTCGCGCCGTTCCGCGTGCTGATCGGGCACCGTTCCGACACCCATCGCTCGGCGCTGGGGTGGAAGCGGGTCCCCTATATCTGGATAGGCACGCTGCTGCAGTTCGGCGGGCTGGCGATCATGCCGTTCGCGCTGCTCGTGCTCTCCGGCGAGGGGCACGGCCCCGCGTGGACCGGGCAGGTCGGCGCCGCGCTCGCGTTCCTGCTCGTCGGTGCCGGCGTGCATACCGCGCAGACGGCGGGCCTTGCGCTCGCAACCGATCTCGCGCCACGCGACAAGCGCCCGCAGGTGGTTGCGCTGCTGTACGTGATGCTGCTGGTCGGCATGGCGCTGAGCGCGATCGTGTTCGGCGTGCTGCTGATCGACTTCAGCCCACTGCGGCTGATCCAGGTCATCCAGGGCGCCGCGGTCGTGACGATGGTCGGCAACGGCATCGCGCTGTGGAAGCAGGAGGCGCGCAACCCGGACCGCACCCGCCGCGACGCGCCGCGCCCCCAGCTTCGCGAGTCGTGGCGCGCCTACATCGAGCAGCCGCAGACACGGCGCTTCCTGATCGCGGTCGGGCTGGGTACCGCCGGGTTCAACATGCAGGACATCCTGCTCGAGCCGTACGGCGCCGAGGTGCTCGGCCTCTCGGTCAGCGCGACGACCGCGCTGATGGCGATGCTCGCCGGCGGCGCGCTGTGCGCGTTCGTCATCGCCGCGCGGCTGCTGATGCGCGGCTTCAATGCCTACCGGCTCGCCGCGATGGGCGCGCTGATCGGCGTGTTCGCATTTTCGGCGGTCATCTTCGCCGGCGCGCTGTCGTCGGTCGCGCTATTCCGCTCCGGTACGTTCGCCATAGGCTTCGGCGGCGGATTCTTCGCCGTGGGCACGCTGATCGCGGCAATGAGCCGTGACGCAGGCGGCAATACCGGCGTCGCGCTGGGCGCGTGGGGTGCGGTGCAGGCTTTCGCCGCCGGCGGCGGCATATTTCTGGGCGGCGCGATCCGCGACCTCGTCAACATGCTCGGTGAGCGCGGCGCCCTCGGCGTCGCGATGACCGGGCCCGAGGTCGGCTACAGCGTCGTCTACCACATCGAGATCGCGTTGCTGTTCGCGACGCTCGTGGCGATCGGTCCGCTGGTGCGCACGGTGCGCGACCGGCGGCACGAATCGTCTTCTGGTCGCCTCGATCTGGCCGGGAATCCCGGCTAGCGGTCGCGAACCGCCATCAATGTTGTCCTTCGCGGAGGAACTGTCATGCCTACCGGTGCCATTACCGAATACGTCAACGTCGCCCAGGTCACGTTATACGTGTTCTGGCTTTTCTTCTTTGCACTGATCTTCTACCTCCACAGGGAGAACAAGCGCGAAGGCTATCCGCTGGAGTCCGACCGCTCACCTTACGTGACCGTGCAGGGCTTCCCGCGGATGCCCTCGGCGAAGCAGTACCGCCTTCCGCATGGCGGTGTGGCCGATATCGCCGACGGGCGCCCGGATCGTCGCCCCGTGCACGCCGAGCCCGTGGCCAAGTGGCCCGGTGCACCGCTCGAGCCGACCGGCAACCCCATGCTCGACGGCGTCGGACCGGCGGCGTGGGCTGAACGTGCCGACGAACCGGACCTGACCTTCGAGGGCCACCTGAAGATCGTACCGCTGCGCGCGGCGCCCGATTACGGTCTGTCGGCCAACGACCCGAACCCGATCGGCCTGCCGGTCGTCGGGGTCGACGGCGAGGTCGCCGGCACCGTGCGCGACGCGTGGGTCGACCGTTCCGAGCGGCTGATCCGCTACCTCGAGGTCACGGTCAACACCGCCGAGGGCGCGCGCAACGTGCTGGTGCCGAACATGCTGGTGAAGCTGCGCCGCGCGCGCCGGGCACCGGCGGGCGGCGCGCTCGCCGAGCGGCTCGAGGACGGCCGGCCGCACGAGGTGCAGGTCAACTCGGTGCGTGCCGAGCACTTCGCGCAGGCGCCGGTCACCAAGAACCCTGACCAGGTCACGCTGCTCGAGGAGGACCGCATCATGGCGTACTTCGGCAGCGGCCACTTCTACGCGCTGCCCTCGCGCCGGGAGCCGCTGGTATGAGCGAGCGCGAGCACGATCACGAGCCCATTCCGGGTCTCCCCGAGCGCCCGCCACGCGGCGAGCGCCTGTTGTGGCAGGGTGCGCCGCACTGGACGACGGTGGCCCGCTACGTGTTCCACGTACGCAAGGTCGCCGTGTACTTCGCGGTGCTCGTGCTCGCGCGCGTCGGCTGGGTGCTGGGCAGCGGCGGGTCGGTGGTCGACGCCGGCGCCGCGTTGATGCTGCCCCTCGTCGCGGCTTCGGCCGCGCTCGGCCTGCTGGTGCTGCTCGCATGGCTTACCGCGCGGGTCACGCTGTACACGATCACCAGCGAGCGCATCGTGATGCGCTTCGGCGTGTCGTTCCAGATGACCGTCAACCTGCCGTTCAGCGTGATCGCATCGGCGGCGCTGAAGCGCCACAGCGACGGCACCGGCGACATCGCGCTCAAGCTCGTCGATGACGAACGCGTGTCGTACGTGGTGATGTGGCCGAACGTGCGGCCGTGGACCGCCGGTGACGCGCAGCCGATGCTGCGCGGCATCCCCGATGCCGAGCGCGTCGCCCGGCTGCTGTCCGCGGCGCTCGCCGGCGAGCCGGTCAACGCGGCCGAGGACACGCTGTATCCCGAAGCGCGCGAGCGCGAGACCGGGAACGCAGGTCGTCCGCCGGCGCTGACCGCCTGATAACGGAGCGATGACGATGAAGTCCCCCGAACGCCCCGCACCCCACACCGGCCTGCTCGTCGCGGGCGTGGCGATCGCCGGCATCATCTCGCTGACGATGTGGCTGTCGGCACGCGACACGCCGGCGCCGTCGGTCGACACCCGCGTCGCCGCCGGTACGGCACCGGTGGCGACGCTGTCGGTGCAGTTCGCCGACCGCGACGGGGACGTCGTGATCACCGACGGCACCAGCGGCGAGCTGATCACCGTGCTGAGCGGCGAACACGGTTTCGTGCGCAGCGTGATGCGCGGCATGGCGCGCGAGCGGCGCGCCCGGCAGGTGCCGCAGACGCCCCCGTTCAGGCTGATGCGCTGGTCCGACGGACGGACCACGCTCGATGACCCCTCGACCGGCCGCTGGGTCGAGCTCGACGCTTTCGGCCCCGACAACGCCGGGGCCTTCGCCGCGATCCTGCATGCATCGCGCGGCGACACCCGCATCTCGGGCACCACGCGGCCCGCTACCGAAGATTCCAGGAGACAGTGAAATGAGCACCACCACCGCAACCGGTCCGCACGCGGCTCGCAACGTCAGCGAAACCACGGAGACCGCCAAGCAGAACCGGGTCCTGACCCCGCGCTTCTACACCACCGACTTCGAGGCGATGAATCGCATCGACGTCGAGCCGGTGCGCGAGGAATGGAATGCGCTGGTGCAGGAGTTCCGCGACGACAGCAACAGCAACCACTTCGAGCGCGACGAGGCCTTTGCCGACGAGGTGAACACGAATCTCCCGCCGGCGCTGAAGAAGGAATTCATCGACTTCATGGTCAGCTCAGTCACCGCCGAGTTCTCGGGCTGCGTGCTCTACGCCGACATCAAGAAGCGCGCGACCAACGCCGACATCCGCGAGCTCATGGGCTACATGGCGCGCGACGAGTCGCGCCACGCCGGGTTCATCAACCGGGCGCTGAAGGATTTCGGAATGGACGTGGATCTCGGCCACCTGCGGCGGGCGAAGAAGTACACGTTCTTCAAGCCGAAGTTCATCTTCTACGCGACCTACCTTTCGGAGAAGATCGGCTACGCGCGCTACATCACGATCTTCCGTCACCTCGAAAAACACCCCGAGAAGCGCTTCCACCCGATATTCCGGTGGTTCGAACAGTGGTGCAACGACGAATTCCGCCACGGCGAGGTCTTCGCGCTGTTCATGCGCGCCGACCCGAAGCTGCTCGAGGGCCGCAACCGGCTGTGGATCCGCTTCTTCCTGAACGCGGTGTTCGCGACGATGTACGTGCGCGACCACGACCGGCCCGAGATGCACGCGGCATTCGGCATGGACCCGACCGAGTATGACTACGAGGTGTTCAGGATCACCAGCGAGTGCACGCGCCAGGTCTTCCCGATGACGCTGGATCTGGACAACCCGAAATTCCACCGCGCGCTGGAGCGACTGCGTCGCATCACCGTCTCAATGGAACGCGCGCGTCAGCAGGGCGGCGTGATCGGTGCCGTCAAGCGCGCCGGGCTGACCGTTGCCGCGTGCGTGGGGTTTGCGCGCCTGTACATGGTGCCGACCATTCCGAACGAACTGCCGGCCAAAGTGCTCACGCAGCCGGCATGGTGAGGCGCCAACGGTGACCCAGCTCCTGCTCGCGGGCGGTTTCGCGCTGCTGCTGTGGTGGGTGGGGACCGCGTCGGTCCTCTACCTCGACGGCCGCCCGCGTCACACGTGGCCGACCAGCATGGCCGCGGCAACCGTGCTCGCGGTGCTCGCGCTCGGCGGACTTGCCGCAAGCGCCGGCCATGCGACCCCTGCTGCCGCCTACCTCGCGTTCGCGTGTGCGATTGCCGTCTGGGGGTGGCTGGAGATGGCGTTCCTGATGGGTTACGTCACCGGCCCCGACCAGGCGCGATGCCCGCCGGACGCGACCGGCTGGCGGCGCTTCCGCCTGGCCGCGCGCGCGCTCATCCATCATGAACTGGCACTGGTCGGCGCGCTGGCGGCCATCGCCGCGCTGACGTGGCACGGCGAGCAGCGCTTCGGGCTGTGGGCTTTCGCGGCGCTGTGGGCGATGCGCCTGTCGACCAAGCTCAACATCTTTCTCGGCGTGCGCAACCTCTACGAGAACTGGCTGCCCGACGAGCTGCGCCACCTCGAGAGTTTCTTCCGGCGGCGCCCGGTCAATGTGCTGTTTCCGGTCTCGGTGACGTTGTCGACGCTGGCCGCGGTGCTGCTCGTGCAGGCCGCGCTGGCGCCGGGTGCGAGCCCCGTCGAAGCCGCGGGCTGGTCGCTGCTCGCCGCGCTGGTCCTCCTCGGCCTGCTCGAGCACTGGCTGCTGATCCTGCCGCTGCCGGTGGACGCGCTCTGGCAGTGGAGCCTCAGGTCGCGCGCCGACGCGACGGAGGCTCAAGGTACGTCAACCACCGCCACGCCCACTCCGCCGGACCGTGAGCGAAGCGCTGCAGCCACCAGCGGCTGAACGCGACCTGCAGCGCGAAGAACCCCACGCACAGCACCGGGTGCCACGCGCGCGGCACCTGCCCCCACAG
>PWYM01000210.1 GCA_003567855.1 Gammaproteobacteria bacterium
ATGAGCTTTACGGACGACGTGGTTATGTCAAGTCCGATCAGCGGCTTGTTCTGGCGGCGAAGGAACACGGCTTTTCCCTTTAACGCTCCGCAGTTGCGCTGGCGATCGCCACTCCGGCGGGCCTCCCCGATTTAACTATAACCCAGCTCGTGTCCACCCGGTGCGGACCGCGTCGCCGGCGCCTCCGACCATGCACGTCGCACGGTGGGGTCTCGTATAATGGACGGTCAATTGCCCCGAAACTGCCAACTGCGTACCAAAAACGTGTCTCGCCGATCGTCGGACGTCGTGGGCGATCGCGGATCCCCTGCAACCTTCCGCTACCGCCGAGGGTCGGAACAGCTCCGGTGAGCGTGCGCCGTTTTCGCTACGCCAAGGGACTCCGCCGACGCTCAAACGCACGTTAACGGCGATGATGGGCGGGACCCGAGGTTCGCGGTACTATGCACATACCTGCCTTCTAGAGCAAGGACTTAAGCGCGGTTTTTGTGATGAAGTCTTACGTTCGGATTCCACTGGCGCTGCTGGTGCTGCTGAGCTGCGCGCTGGCCGCATCGGCGGCCGTGGTCGTCGGCGCGTACTACTACCTGGTGCCCAGCCTGCCCGACGCCCAGCAGCTGCGCGAGGTGCGCCTGCAGGTGCCGCTGTCGGTCTACAGCCGCGACGGCCGGCTCATCGCGCAGATGGGCGAACAGCGTCGCACGCCGGTGTCACTCGACGACGTCCCGCAACGGATGATCGACGCCTTCCTCGCCGCCGAGGACGAGCGCTTCTACCAGCACCCGGGTTTCGACCTCCGCGGCATCGCGCGCGCGGGGCTCGCGTTCATCGCCACCGGAAGCATCTCGCGCGGCGGCGGCAGCACGATCACCCAGCAGCTCGCGCGCAACTTCTTCCTCGGGCCCGAGCAGACCGTGGTGCGAAAGACGCGCGAGCTGTTCCTCGCGGTACGGATCGAGCGTGAACTCGAAAAGGACGAGATCCTCGAGCTCTACCTCAACAAGATCTTCCTCGGTCAGCGGGCCCACGGCGTGTCGGCAGCGGCGTCGGTGTACTTCGGCAAGTCGCTCGCCGAGCTCGAAACTGCCGAGATCGCAACCATTGCCGGCCTGCCGAAGGCGCCCTCCACCGACAACCCCGTGCGCAGCCCGCAGCGCGCAACGCAGCGCCGCGCCTACGTGCTGCGGCGCATGCTCGAGACCGGCGCGATCGACCAGGCCGAGCACGACCAGGCCACCGGCACGCCGATGCTCTCGCGCCTGCACGGCCCGCGCATCGAGCTCGATGCGCCGTACGTCGCCGAGATGGTGCGCAGCGACGTGCTCGCGCGTTTCGGGCCCGATGCGTACGAGGCCGGCTACCGCGTCGTCACCACCGTCGACAGCCGGCTGCAGCGCGCCTCGGATCGCGCGCTGCGCCAGGCGCTGCTCGAGTATGACCGCCGCCACGGCTGGCGCGGACCCGTAGCGCGCCTCGGCGAGGACGCACTCGTGCCCGCGACCGACCTGCCGCTCGAAGCGCACTACCGCACGCTGGTGTCTGACTTCCCGCAGCCGGCGGTGCTGCGCATCGGCGTCGTGCTCGACACCGACGAACGTGAGGCGCGCGTGCACCTGCGCGACCGCGGCGAGGTGACGGTCGGCTGGTCGGGGCTGTCGTGGGCACGGCGGCATATCGCCACCGACCGCGTCGGCCGCGCCCCGGAAGAGGCCTCCGACGTGCTTGCCCCGGGCGACATCGTCTATCTCGTTGAACTCGCCAGCGGTGACTGGGCGCTCACGCAGATCCCCGACGTACAGGGCGCGCTGGTCGCGCTCGACCCCAACGACGGTGCAATCACCGCGCTCAGCGGGGGCTTCGACTTCTTCGTCAGCAAGTTCAACCGTGCGGTGCAGGCCCGCCGACAGCCCGGCTCGTCGTTCAAGCCGTTCGTGTTCTCCGCCGCGCTCGAACACGGCTACACCGCGGCGAGCCTCGTCAACGACGCGCCGCTGGTATTCGAAAGCACCGAGCTCGAACAGGCGTGGCGGCCCGAGAACTACTCGCGCCGCTGGGGTGGCCCGACGCGGCTGCGCGAGGCGCTCGTGCGTTCGCTGAACCTCGTGTCGGTGCGCGTGCTGCTCGGCGCGGGGGTCAGCCCGACAATCACCCACCTCGAGGGCTTCGGGTTCAACGCGCGCGCACTGCCGCGCAATCCCACGCTCGCACTCGGTGCGGGCGACCTGACACCGCTGGAGCTCACCGCCGGTTACGCGGTGTTCGCCAACGGCGGCCACCGGGTCGAGCCCTACCTGATCGAACGCATCATCGACGGCGCCGGTCGGGTCGTCTACGAGGCGAACCCGCCGCGCGTGCCTTGCCACTACTGCGAATCGCCCGAGCTGCTGGTGCCGGAAGTCTACGAGGAGAACGGCGTCACGCGGGTGCGGCTGCAGCGCGCCTCCGGCGCGCTGCGCAACGGCCGCGACGACCAGCGCCTGGTCGACGTCAACGCCACCCGGCTACCGGCCGCGGAACGCGTGATCTCGCCGCAGAACGCGTGGATCATCTCCGACATGATGGCCGACGTGATTCGCCGCGGCACCGGGCAACGCGCCCGCCGCGAACTCGGCCGCGACGACCTCGCCGGCAAGACCGGCACCTCCAATGACCGCCGCGACGCATGGTTCGCCGGCTACAACGGCAGCCTCGTCGCGACCGCGTGGGTCGGGTTCGACCAGGAACGATCGCTGGGCCTGCGCGAAGAGGGCGGCCGCACCGCGCTGCCGATGTGGAACTACTTCATGGCGCAGGCGCTGACCGGCGTCCCCGAGCACGAACGCGAGCGCCCGCCGGGGCTCGTCGAGGTGCGCATCTCGCCGCAGACGGGCCGCGTCGCGCCGGCCGGCGCGAGCGGCGTGATGTTCGAGGTGTTCCAGGAAGGCCGCGTGCCGCCGCCCGACGAGTCCGACAACGACGAAGACGGCGACTTCGACGAGAGTGACATCTTTTTCTGACGGCGCCGCGCGCCGCCGGAGCAGGTTCCGTGCCCCGACGCAGTGACATCCAGACGCGTGTGCGCCTGGCCCAGGAGGCCGCGCGCATCATGCGTGAGCAGGCGATACAGGACTTCGGCACGGCCAAGCGCAAGGCGCGCGAGCGGCTCGGTCTCGCCGACACCGTACCGCTGCCGAAAAACACCGAGATCGAGGCCGAGCTGCGGCGGGCGCAGTCGCTGTTCGACGGCGACGACCATGCCGCGCGCATCGGCCGACTGCGCGCGGTCGCCGGCCGGGCGATGCGCGTGCTCGCCGAGTTCCGTCCGCGGCTGGTCGGCCCGGTGCTCGCCGGCACCGCGACCGAACACGCCGCCGTGAACCTCCACCTGTTCGCCGACCCCGCCGAACGCGTCGCGCTCGCGCTGATGGAGCGCGGCATCGACTACCGGAGTTTCGAAAGGCGGCTGCGGATGCGCAACGGTGAGCCGCTGAGCGACCTGCCCGGTTTCGCATTCAGCGCCGAGGGCGTGGAGCTGGAACTCACGGTTTTCCCGGAGATCAGCGTGCGCCAGGCGCCGCTTTCGCCGGTGGACGGCCGGCCGATGCGCCGCGCCAGCCTGCGCGAGCTCGAAGCGCTGCTCGCGGCCGGCGACTGACGCCGCCGGCCGCGGGCAGCGGGCGCTTCAGCGCTTTTCGACTGACACGTAGTCGCGCTGCGCCGGGCCGGTGTAGAGCTGGCGCGGTCGACCGATGCGCCCTCCCGGGTCGTTGTTCATCTCCTTCCAGTGCGCGACCCAGCCGACGGTGCGGGCGATCGCGAACATCACCGTGAACATCGACACCGGAATGCCAAGCGCCTTGTAGATGATGCCCGAGTAGAAGTCGACGTTCGGGTACAGCTTCTTTTCGACGAAGTAGTCATCCTTGAGCGCGATTTCCTCCAGACGCATCGCCAGCTCGAACAGTGGCTCGTCGCGACCGCCGAGTTCCTCGAGCACCTCGTGGCACATCTTGCGGATCAGCTTCGCGCGCGGGTCGAAATTCTTGTAGACGCGGTGCCCGAAGCCCATCAGCCGGAACGGGTCGTCACGATCCTTGGCCTTGTCGATGAACTTCGGAATGTGCTCCGGCTTGCCGATACGGTTGAGCATCGCCAGCACCGCCTCGTTGGCGCCACCGTGTGCGGGCCCCCACAGCGCCGAGATGCCCGCCGCGATCGCCGAGTACGGGTTGGTACCCGAGCTGCCGGCCAGGCGCACCGTGGAGGTCGAGCAGTTCTGCTCGTGGTCGGCATGCAGGATGAAGAGCAGGTCGAGCGCGCGCGCGGCGACGGGGTTCACCTCATACGGCTCGGCCGGTACCGCGAAGAACATGTGCAGCATGTTGCTGCAGTAGTCGAGGTGGTTCTGCGGGTAGACGAACGGCTGGCCGATCGAGTGCTTGTAGGCGGCCGCGGCAATCGTCGGCAGCTTCGCGATGATCCGGTGCGAGAAGATCTCGGTGTGCTCGGGGTTCGTGATGTCGGTGGTGTCGTGATAGAAGGCTGACATCGACGCAACGACGCCGGAGACCATCGCCATCGGGTGCGCGTTGTAGTGGAACCCGTTGAAGAAACGCAGCAGCGTCTCGTTGATCATCGTGTGCAGGCGAATCGAGCGCTCGAACTCGGCATGCTGCTCGGCGCCCGGCAGCTCGCCGCGCAGCAGCAGGTAGGCGACCTCGATGAAGCTCGAGTGCTCGGCAAGCTGCTCGACCGGGTAGCCACGGTAGAGCAACACGCCGTTGTCACCGTCTATGTAGGTGATCGCGCTTTCGCAGCTGGCGGTGGACGCAAAGCCCGGGTCATAGGTGAAGATGCCCTGTTCGCGATACAGCGCACCTATGTCGATGACGTCGGGGCCGACGGTGGGGGACCGCACCGGCAGCGCCGTCCTGGTTCCGCTGGAAGGGTCGGTCAGTTCATAGCTTTTGTTGGTCATGCGCGCGTCGTGCTCCTCGTTCCTGAAGCGGCTCCGCGCGCGGCGCGCGCGGCGGGCCGCCGGCGGTGCCTGGCCGCCGGCACTTCCAGGTGCCTGGTTGGTATGTCGCGACGTGCCGGCCGGTGCCGGGCCTTCGTCCCTACCGGCGCGTGGCCGGACTGCTCCCCTGCGTGCAGGGCGCCCAATTATAGGCCCGGTGCGGGCGGAGTCGCCAAACCGAGTGTCCCTTTAATACGAGAAACCCGCCGGGCCGGGGCCTGCGGCGGGTCTGGCCCGGCGGCGCGGTCGGGCGTATGCGGTCGGGATGGCGCCGTGCGGCGCGCGTGCAGCCGGGCGTCAGCCCGCGATCCCGTACTTGCGGCGGAACCGGTCGACGCGGCCGCCGGAGTCGACGATCTTCTGCTTGCCCGTGTAGAACGGGTGGCACTTCGAACACACTTCCACCTGCAGGTCGTGCCCGAGCGTGGAGCGGGTGGTGAATTCGTTGCCGCAGCTGCAGGTCACCTTGACCTCGGCGTAAGCGGGATGGATTTCGGCCTTCATGGTCCTGGTCTCGCTGCTTCGTGCGGCCGGTGGCCGCTAGGGAGCCGCGCATCCTACCCGATCGCGTGTCGCCAGTTCAAGAGCGCGCGGGCCACGGCCGGTCGCGCCGCACCCCGATACCAGGCCGCCCCACCGCCCCCGATGACCCGCCGGGCACATATCCACAGAAGCTGTGGATAACTCTGTGCATGAATCTTGGGCAGAACCCCCAAGGGCGCGTCCGCATTGCAAATCTGTAAGATTGGCCAAAAAATGCCCAAACCAATAACTTGAGGGATTTCAATGTATTATATGGGGTAATGTAGTCATTATGTGAGGTCGCTCACATTTCGACCGTGTTTTTGAACGTTACGCCTACCGTTGTGCATAACGGGGGGTGTGCGGGGCCTCGCGGGACGGCCGATCCGGCGGTGCTCCGGCGGGCAGGAAGCCGAGCAGGATGTCGTCGACGAAGCGCTCGCCCAGTGGCGTCGGCCGCCACCAGCCGTGCCCGTCATCGTCGAGCAGCCCGCGCCCGCGTGCCGCCTCGAGGCGTGCCTCGAGATCCGGAGGCGGCTGACCGGCGGCCGCCTCGAGAGCGGCCAGCGCGAAACCTTCACGCAGTCGCAGCACGTTGAGCAGGAATTCGAACACGAGCGTGTCGGGGTCCGGGCGGTGCTCATGCAGCGCGTCGGCCGTGCCGGCGCGGCGTCGGTAGCTGTCGGGATGGGCGATACGCACGCGGCGCCGCACGCCGTCCGGTCCGGTCAGCTTGCCGTGGGCGCCGGCGCCGATGCCGGCGTAGTCGCCGAAGCGCCAGTAGCCGAGGTTGTGCCGGCACTCGTCGCCGGGCCGCGCCCAGGCCGAGATCTCGTAGTGCACGAGCCCCGCGTGCGCCAGCCGCTCGGCGCAGGCGAGCTGCATCTCGTCGGCGGCATCGGTATCGGGCAGCGGCGGCGGCTCGTGGTGAAAGCGCGTGTTGGGTTCCAGCGTGAGCTGGTAGTGCGACACGTGCCGCGGCCCGAGCGCCAGCGCGGCGTCAACGTCGGCGACCGCGCCGGCGAGCGACTGGTGCGGGAGCGCGTACATCAGGTCGAGGTTGAAATTGTCGAATCCCGCGCCGCGCGCGGCGGCGACCGCGGTCGCGATCTCGTCGGGGCCGTGAATGCGTCCGAGTCGCTGCAGCGACTGCGCGGAGAAACTCTGCGCGCCGATGGACAGGCGGTTGACGCCCGCGCGGCGCCACGCGTCGAGGCGCGCGCGGTCGAGCGTCCCGGGATTGGCTTCGATCGTGATCTCGGCGTCATCGGCCAGCGTGACCTCGGCGCCGATCGCGGCGACAAACGCGCCAAGTCCGGCGCCACTGAACAGGCTCGGGGTACCGCCGCCGAAGAACACCGTGCGCACCCGGCGCCCGGCGAGCAGTGACGCCTCGAACGCGAGGTCGCGGCGCAACGCCTCGAGGTAGGCGTTCTCCGGCAGCTCACCGCGTAGCGCGTGCGAGTTGAAGTCGCAGTACGGGCACTTCGAGACGCACCACGGCAGGTGCACGTAGAGGCCGATGTCGGCGGTCATCGCGCCGGCACCGAGAGCGCCGCGAGCAGCGCCCGCACCGCGTGGCCGCGGTGACTCGCCGCCGCCTTCTCGTGCGGGGCGAGCTCTGCGGCGGTGCGCGCGTCGTCGGCCGGCACGAACACCGGATCATAGCCGAACCCGCCCCGGCCCCGCGGCGCGGTGGCGATCCGGCCATGCCAGGTGCCGCGCGCGATCAGCGGGTCCGGGTCGTCGGCGGCGCGCAGCGCGACCAGCACACACACGAAGTGGGCTGCGCGCGCATCCCCGCGCCGGCCTTGTAGTTCGGCGAGCAGCCGAGAGACGTTGGCCGCGTCGTCGGCGCCTTCACCGGCGTAGCGCGCCGAGCGCACGCCCGGTGAGCCGCCGAGCGCAGGCACCACGAGACCGGAATCGTCGGCCAGCGCCGGCAGCCCGCTCGCGGCCGCGGCGTGGCGGGCCTTCGCAAGCGCATTCTCGACGAAGGTCACGGCGGTCTCGTCGGCCGGGGAGATTCCGAACGAGGACTGCGTCTGCAGTCGCCAGCCGGCTGCGCTCAGCAGGCGTTCGAATTCCGCGCGCTTGCCCTCGTTGCCGCTCGCCAGCACCCAGTCGACGGGGGGCGGCGCCGCGTTCACGGGCCGGCGAGCGCCCGTCGCTGGGCGTCCATGATGTCGGTGATGCCGGCGCTCGCGAGATCGAGCAGCCGGTCGAGTTCATCGCGCCGGAACGCGTGCCCTTCTGCCGTGCCCTGCAGCTCGACGAAGGCGCCGGCGTCGTTCATCACGACGTTCATGTCGGTCTCGGCGGCGGAATCCTCATCGTAATCGAGATCGAGCACCGGCGCGCCGTCGAAGATGCCGACCGACACCGCGGCGATCTGGCCGTGCCGGGGGTCACGGCGCAGCGTGCGCGCCTCGAGCAACCCGCCCAGCGCGAGCTGCAGCGCCACCCAGCCGCCGCTGACCGCGGCGGTGCGCGTGCCACCGTCGGCCTGCAACACGTCGCAGTCGAGCGTGATCATGCGTTCGCCGAGGGCTTCGAGATCCACGACAGCACGCAGCGAACGCCCGATCAGGCGCTGGATCTCGAGCGTGCGCCCGCCCTGGCGGCCGCGCGCGGCCTCGCGCTGGCCGCGCGTGTGCGTCGCGCGCGGCAGCATGCCGTACTCGGCGGTGATCCAGCCCTGGCCGCGGCCGCGCAGCCACGGTGGCGGACGGTCCTCGACCGACGCGGTGCACAGCACACGCGTGTCGCCGTAGCTCGCGAGTACCGAGCCCTCGGCATGGCGGGTGTAGTGACACTGGAAGTCGACCGCGCGCAGTTGCGCGGGCTCGCGACCGCTTGGACGCATGCTGATGCTCCGAAGGGAACCGGCAGCCATTGTCTCAGGAATCGGGGCCCCGGCGTCAGGCGGGCAGGGTGCGCAGCGCGACCACCGAGGTGTTGTCGGCGTGCGGGCTGTTCGCGCGCACCGCGTCGGCGGCCAGCCCGGCGACGCGCTCGGCGAAGCGGTCGCTGCCATCGGGCACCGACAGCGCCGACAGCGCGGACTCGCGCAATCCGGACCAGAATCCGTCGGTGCAGACGAGCAGCACGTCGCCGGGGCGCAACGGCTGGCGTCGGCCGAGCGTCATTTCAGGCAGCATCGCGTCGCCGCCCAGGCAGCATTCCACGTAGTTGCGCATCGGGTGCCGCTCGGTCTGCGCCTCGGTGATGTAGCCGTGCTGGAGCAGCAGCTCGACATGGCTGTGATCGCGCGTGCGCCGCGCGACGTGCCCGGCGCGCAGCTGGTAGATCCGGCTGTCGCCTACGTGCGCCCACCAGCTGCCACCGTCCTGCACGAGCGCGACCGCGCACGTCGCCCGCGGCCTCACGTCGAGGTGTTCGCGCGCGCCGAGTTCGACCACCGCGGCATGCGCGCGGCCGAGCGCGAGGTGCAGGAAGCCCTGCGGGTCGAGCAGCGGCTTGCGCACCGACGCGAACACGCGCGCGAGCGTTTCGACCGTCGTCTCGGCGGCACGCGCGCCGCCCAGGTGTCCACCCATGCCGTCGACGGCGACCAGCAGCATCGCATCCTCATCGCGCAGCACGGCGACGCGGTCCTGGTTGTCCTCGCGGTCGCCGACGAGGCTGAGCTCGACGCCCTCCACGGCAAGCGACGGCGGGATCCCGTCGTCGTCGCCGCCCAACGTACCGATGAAACGCCGCGGCGGCGCCGGCGGGGTCGTGGCGGTGGCGCGGCGATCTCGTCTGCGTTCGAACACTCGACCATCCCGTTCAGTGCGGTGCACCGCCGGCCTGTGCGCGGCGGCACGCAAGCTTACCCAAAGGTCCGGGCCGGCTACAGTGACGCCACCCTCAGAATCGCGCGGCGATGTGCGTGCCGCCTGCTACACTTCGCGACCGTTCGCCGCACCGCCAAGAGCCGCCTATGATCCGCAGCATGACCGGTTATGCACGCCACGAAGCCCGCTTCGAGGATTGCGTCCTGACGTGGGAAGCACGCAGCGTCAATCACCGCTACCTCGAGGTCACGGTACGGCTGCCCGAGGAGCTGCGCGGCATCGAACCCGCATGTCGGGCCCGTGCGGGCGAGCGCCTCGGGCGTGGCAAGGTCGAGCTCGGACTGCGTGTCGCGCGCGACAGCGGCGTACCCGCGGCGCTCACGGTCAACGACGCGCTGATCGACCGGCTGACCGATGCCGCGCGCCGGGTTGCCGGCCGGGCCCGATGCTCGCCGGACCTGCGTGTCACCGACCTGCTGCGCTGGCCGGGGGTGATCGATTCGCCGCCGCCCGACACCGACGCGCTCGCGCGCACCGCGCGTGAAGCGCTCGATGTCGTGCTCGACGGGCTGGTCGAGACTCGGCGCAGCGAGGGCGAGCGGCTCGCGACGCTGCTGACGACGCGGTGTGATGCAATTGCCGGGCACGCGGCCCGCGTGCGCGCCCACATGCCGCAACTGCGTACCGCGGTCCTCGAGCGGCTGCGCGAGCGCGTCACGCGGCTCGGCGTCGACGCCGACCCTGGCCGCCTCGAACAGGAACTCGCGCTGGCCGCGACGCGCATGGATGTCGACGAGGAGCTCGACCGGCTCGACGCCCACATCGCCGAGATCGCCAGCGCGCTCGGGCGCGAGGAGCCGGTGGGCCGGCGACTCGACTTCCTGATCCAGGAACTCAACCGCGAGGCCAACACGCTGGGCTCCAAGGCCGCCGACACAGAGGTGAGCCACAGCGCGGTGGAGCTGAAGGTACTCATCGAGCAGATGCGCGAGCAGGTGCAGAACGTCGAATGAGCGGCGGGCGTCGAGGCAGGCTGTGGGTGCTGTCGGCGCCTTCGGGCGCCGGCAAGACGACGCTCGTGCGCGCGCTGACCGCCGCCCGCCCAGGGCTGCGCTTCTCCATCTCCTACACCACGCGCCCGCCGCGCAGCGGCGAGCGCGACGGCACGGACTACCTGTTCGTCAGCCACGACACCTTCGAGGAAATGGTCGCCAACGGCGCCTTCCTCGAACACGCCGAGGTGTTCGGCAACCGCTACGGTACCGGGCGCGCGCAGGTCGAGGCGCTGCTCGCTGCCGGCCACGACGTGATCCTCGAGATCGACTGGCAGGGCGCCCGCCAGGTGCGCGCACGCATGCCCGAGTGCGCGGGCGTATTCATCATGCCGCCGTCGCTCGCGGCACTCGAGCAACGCCTGCGCGGACGCGGCACCGACGACGATGCGGTGATCCGCAGGCGCCTCGCGCAGGCCCGCAGCGACATCGCGCACTGGTCGGAATTCGACTACGTGATCGTCAACGACCGGCTCGCCGATGCCGAGGCCGCACTGATCGCGATCGTCGACGGCACCGGCGACGCGCAGCGCCGTGACCGGCCCGAGGTCGCGGCGGCTGTCGCCGCGATCCTCGACGACCCCGCGAGCGGCGGACCGCCCGGGGCGTGACGCCGCCACTGGCCCCGGCGGCGGGCATTGGCGTATGCTTGGTTACTTGACCCCGTGATTTGCGGCCGCGCGTCGGCCCTTCGGAGCGTATTTCCAGATGGCTCGTATCACCGTAGAAGACTGCGTCGAGAGAATTCCCAACATGTTCGAGCTCGTGCTGGTCGCCGCCAAGCGCGCGCGCCGGCTCGCCAATGGCGCCGAGGCCCAGGTGCCGTGGCAGAACGACAAGCCCACCGTGGTCGCGCTGCGCGAGATCGCCGAGGGCCTGGTCACCCCCGAGATACTCGAGGAAGTCGACCGCTCGGTTGAGGAAATGCTCGAGCAACGCGCCGCTGACGAGCTCGCCGAAGCCTTCGGCGGTGGCAGCCAGGAAGAACGGCCCATCTCGGTCGGAGACTGATTGCGCCGGCGGCGGGCGCCGGCCGGGCGCGGAGCGCATGCCCCCGTGGAATCCACCGTCTCGCTGCTCGGTCGCCTGCCCACGGGCCGTCGCCCCCCGGGGCTGAACGAGCTCGTCTCCAAGCTCTACACCTACCTGCCCCAGGCCGACATCGACCGGGTGCTCGAGGCCTTCGAGTTCAGCGCCGAGGCCCACGCAGGGCAGTCACGCCGCTCGGGCGAACCCTATATTTCCCACCCGCTGGCGGTCGCCCGCATCCTCGCCGACATGCACCTCGACGCGGGCACGCTGATGGCGGCGCTGCTGCACGACGTGATCGAGGATACCCCGACGGCGAAGGAGCAGCTCGCCAGCCTGTTCGGTGACGAGGTCGCTCAGCTCGTCGACGGCGTCAGCAAACTTGACCAGATCCAGTTCCGCAGCCGCGCCGAGGCGCAGGCCGAGTCGTTTCGCAAGATGCTGCTGGCGATGGTCGAGGACATCCGCGTGATTCTCGTCAAGCTCGCCGACCGCCTTCACAACATGCGTACGCTGGCGGCGATGCCCACCGACAAGCAGCGGCGCATCGCCCGCGAGACGCTCGACATCTACGCGCCCATTGCGAACCGGCTGGGCATGAACAGCCTGCGCCTGGAGCTCGAGGATCTCGGCTTCAACGCGCTGTACCCGTACCGCTACCGCGTGCTCGAGCGCGCGCTCAAGCGCGCAGCCGGCAACCAGAAGTCCTTCCTGCGCAAGATCTCCCAGCGCATGGAGCACGCGATCACCGAGGCCGGGATCGACGCGACGGTGGTCGTGCGCGAAAAGCATCTCTACAGCATCTACAAGAAGATGCGCGACAAGGGCCGGTCGCTGTCCGAAGTCGTCGACGTCTACGGCTGCCGGGTGATCGTCGACGACATCGACACCTGCTACCGTGCGCTCGGCGTCGTACACCAGCTCTACCGGCCGATGCCCGGGCGCTTCAAGGACTACATCGCGATCCCGCGGGTCAACGGCTACCAGTCGCTGCACACGACGCTGTTCGGCCCGCGCGGGCTGCCGCTGGAAGTGCAGATCCGCACCACCGACATGGACCGCGTCGCCGAGTCGGGCATCGCGTCGCACTGGCAGTACAAGGCCGTAGACCAGAAGAGCTACGCACCCCAGGCACGCGCCCGCGAGTGGCTCGCGAACCTGATGGAGATGCAGAAAACCGCAAACTCCGAGGAGTTCCTCGAGAGCGTGCGGGTCGACCTGTTCCCCGACAAGGTCTACGTATTCACTCCAAAGGGCGACATCCTTCGGCTGCCGCGCGGCTCGACCACGGTGGACTTCGCCTACGCGGTACACACCGACGTCGGCAACCGCTGCGTCGCCGCGAAGATCGATCGCCGGCTGGTGCCGCTGCGCACCGTGCTCGCCAACGGCCAGAGCGTAGAGATCATCACCGCGCGCGGCGCGCAGCCGAACCCGAACTGGGTGAACTTCGTCGTCACCGCGAAGGCGCGGGCGGCGATCCGTCAGCATCTCAAGAACCTCAAGCGCGGAGAGGCCGGTGAGCTCGGCCGCAGGCTGCTCGACCAGTCGCTCGCCGAGTTCGGCACCAGCGCACGCCGCATCGGTCGCGCACCGATGACGCGGCTGCTCGACGAGCTGGGGCTCAACAACTCGACCGAGCTCTACGAACAGCTCGGTCTCGGCGAGCGCCTCGCACCGCTGGTCGCGCGCATGCTGATGAGCGGCGGCACCACGAGCGATGACGCGGACGCGACGCCGGACACCGCCACCGACGGCCACGATGCACAGGCGCAGGCGGCCCGGTTGCCCGCGCTCGCGATCGCCGGCACCGAGGGCATGGTCGTCAGCTACGCGCGCTGCTGCCACCCGATCCCCGGTGACGAGATCATGGGCTACCTGTCGACGGGTCGCGGCGTCGTGATCCACCGCAACAGCTGCGGCAACCTCGCCGAATACCGCAAGCAGCCGAACAAGTGGATCAACGTCACGTGGCGTGCACGCGTCAGCGGCGACTTCGACGTCGAGGTCGTTGTCGACGTGATCAACCGCGTCGGCGTGCTGGCCGCGGTCGCGAGCAACATTGCCGGCACCGGCACCAATATCGATCACGTCTCGGTGGTCGAGCGCGAGGGCGACGTGTCGGCACTGGTGTTCATGCTGCAGGTCCAGGACCGCCGGCATCTCGCGCGCGTGATCAGAAGCATCCGCGGCATGCCCGAAGTCCTGCGCGTGACGCGCTCCAGCGGGCGCCGTTCGCATCGCGACCCGACCTGACCGTCGACCCCCGCCCGCCCACTACCCGAGGAGGTTCCCCATGCGCCAGAGCATCCACACCAGCAACGCACCGGCCGCGGTCGGCCCGTACAGCCAGGCCGTACGCGCAGGTGACATCGTCTGGCTGTCGGGGCAGATTCCGCTGGACCCGGCGTCGATGGAGCTGGTGACCGACTCGCCGGAGGCGATGGTGCGCCGCGTGTTCGACAACCTCGCGGCCGTGGCCGAGGCCGCCGGCGGCAGCCTCGACGACGTCGTCAAGCTCAACATCTATCTGACCGATCTCGGCTGGTTCGAGCGCGTCAACGCGATCATGCAGGAGTACTTCCGCGAACCATGGCCGGCGCGCGCCGCCGTCGGCGTCGCCAGCCTGCCAAAGGGCGCCGAGGTCGAGATGGAAGCCGTGCTGGTGCTCGACGGCGGGCGCTGACGCCGTCGCCGCGATGGCTGAGGACGGGCGGCTCGCGACACCCGTCACCGGGTTGCGCGGTGTCGGCCCGGCGCTCGCGCAGCGGCTCGCACGGCTGGGCGTCGCGACTGTCGGCGACCTCGTGTTCCTGCTGCCGCTGCGCTACGAGGACCGCACCAGGATCGTGCCGATCGGCGAGCTGCGCCCGGGCATGCGCGTCGGGTGCGCCGGCGAGGTCGAGCTCGCCGAGACCGTCTACCGCCGGCGCCGGCAACTGCTCGCACGCGTCGCCGACGGCACCGGGCGGCTGACGCTGCGCTTCTTTCACTTCTCGCGCGCGCAGGCGGCGATGCTGCGCCGCGGCGCCCGGCTGCGCCTGTTTGGCGAAGTGCGTGCGGGCCCGTCGGGGCTCGAGATCGTACACCCCGAGTACGCGCTGGTCGGCGACGACGACCCGGTGCTCGAGGCGCACCTGACACCTATCTACCCACTTACCGAGGGGCTTGCGCAGCCGCGCCTGCGCGACCTCGTGCGACGGGCGCTCGTGACGCTGGCGCACGAACGCCCCCCCGACCTGCTCGCGGGGCTGCTCCCGGACCGACTCCCCGACCTCGTCGCCGCGCTCGAGCTCGTGCACCGGCCGCCGCCCGACGCGTCGCTCGCGGCGCTCGAGGCCGGACGGCATCCGGCCCAGCGTCGGCTCGCACTCGAAGAGCTGGTCGCGCACCAGGTCGGCCTGCGCCAGCGGCGCGAGACGCTCCGACGCGACCGCGCCGCACGCATCCCGCCGTCGGCACCGCTGCTGGCGCGTTTTCTGGCCGCGCTGCCGTTCCGGCTTACCGGTGCACAGCGGCGCGTACTCGACGAACTGCTCGCCGACCTCAACGCCGGCCGTCCGATGCTGCGGCTCGTGCAGGGCGACGTGGGCTCGGGCAAGACCGTCGTCGCGGCCGCCGCCGCGGTCGCGGCGGTCGCCGCCGGCCACCAGGTCGCGGTGATGGCACCGACCGAACTGCTCGCCGAGCAGCACTTCCTGAACTTCGATGCGTGGCTCGCGCCGCTCGACGTACCGCTGGTGTGGCTCGCGGGTTCGGTGAAGGGCCGGCGGCGCACCGAGGCACTCTCGATGCTTGCGGGCACGACGCCGCTGGTCGCGGTCGGCACGCATGCGCTGTTCCAGGAGGCGGTCGATTTCGGCCGGCTCGCGCTGGTCATCGTCGACGAGCAGCACCGCTTCGGCGTACACCAGCGGCTCGCGCTGCGCGAGAAGGGCGAGGGCGGGACGGCCAGCCCGCACCAGCTCATCATGACCGCGACACCGATCCCTCGCACGCTGGCAATGACCGCCTACGCCGACCTCGACAGCTCGGTGATCGACGAACTGCCGCCCGGGCGTGAACCGGTGACGACGGTCGCGCTGCCGGAATCGCGGCGCGACGAGGTCGTCGCGCGCATCCGCGCCGCGTGCGCCGAGGGGCGCCAGGTCTACTGGGTGTGTCCGCTGATCGAGACCTCCGAACACCTCGACGTACGCTCGGCCGAGGCCGCACACGAACTGCTCGTCGCCGCGCTGCCGGATACCGCCGTAGGGCTCATCCACGGGCGCCTGTCGGCGCGCGACAAGGAGCTCGTGATGGCGCGCTTCAAGGCCGGCGAGCTGCGGGTCCTGGTCGCCACGACCGTCATCGAGGTCGGCGTCGATGTGCCGGCCGCGACGCTGATGGTGATCGAGAACGCCGAGCGCATGGGGCTGTCGCAGCTCCACCAGCTGCGCGGCCGCGTCGGGCGCGGTGGCGGGCGCAGCACCTGCGTGCTGATGTACCGGGCGCCGCTGGCGCGGCTCGCACGCGAGCGGCTCGCGGTCATGCGCGAGACCGGCGACGGCTTTGAGATCGCGCGCCGGGATCTCGAGCTGCGGGGTCCGGGCGAACTCCTCGGCACACGCCAGACCGGGCTCGCGCAGCTGCGCATCGCCGATCTCGTGCGCGACGCCGATCTGCTGCCGGCGGTGACGCGCGCGGCCGCGCGCGCGCTCGACGACGCACCGCGTGCACAGGCACTGATCGCGCGCTGGATCGGCGACGCGAGCCGCTTCGGCGCGGTGTAACGCGTTCGCCGCCCCCGCGCCGCTGTCGCTACAATGCGGCTCCTGACCCTGCACGCGCCGCCGGCCTCCCGTGATGGAACAGCCCGTACCGACCAATGACGCCCGCGCCGGGCGCTGGCTCGACGCCAGCGCGCTGTCGCCGCTTGCGCCGTCCACGCGCGCGTGGCTGACGTGGCCGCGCATGCTGACCGCCGCGGTGCGCGCGAGCTGCCGCGACGCGTTCGCGCTGGACGTGATCGGTGAGCGCAGCTGCACGCTGCGCGCCGATGAACGCGTGCTGCTCGGCGTGGGCGATGCGACCGCGCACGAGCGCGAGATCCTGATGCGTGATGGCGACGAGGCGCTGCTGTATGCGCGCACGCTGGTGCCGGCGACGACGCTTGCCCGCCAGCCGTGGCTGTCCGAGCTCGGCGACGCGCCGCTGGGCGAGGCGCTCGCGGCACGCACCGGCGACGGGGCGCGCGACGGTTTCCGCTTCCAGCCCGTCGCGTCGGACTGGCCGCTGCTCGGCGCCGGCGCGCCGGTGCCGATGCAGGACGCGTGGGCACGCAGCTCGGTGGTCCGCGTCGCCGGCGCACCGCTCGCGATCATCGAGGTGTTCCTGCCGGCGCTGCACCAGCGCCCTGCGCCATGAGCACCCCCGGGCCGGACGCCGATCCGCGCCACCCGCTGATCGAGCAGCTCGGCGCTTACGCGCGGCTGATGCGTCTGGACCGGCCCATCGGCAACTGGCTGCTGCTGTGGCCGGCGCTGTGGGCGCTGTGGCTGGCCGGCGAGGGGCGTCCCGACCCGCACGTGTTCACCGTGATCGTGCTCGGCGTGCTCGTGATGCGCGCCGCCGGCTGCGTGATCAACGATTTCGCCGACCGCGGGCTCGACGGCCACGTCTGGCGCACGCGCGACCGACCGCTCGCGACCGGCGCGGTGACGCCGGCCGAGGCGCTGGTGCTGTTCGCGGGGCTGGGGCTGATCGCGATCGGGCTCGTGCTGACGCTGAACCCGCTGACCCGCTGGCTGGCCGTGATCGGCGCGCTGCTGACGGTCGTCTACCCGTTCACCAAGCGCTTCATCCACACGCCGCAGTTCGTGCTCGGGCTCGCATTCGGCTGGGCGGTCCCGATGGCGTTTGCCGCGCAGCTCGGCGAGGTGCCGCGGCTCGCGTGGCTCACGTACTGCAGCGTGATCCTGTGGGCCGTCGTCTACGACACGATGTACGCGATGGCCGACCGTGACGACGACATCCGGATGGGCATGAAGTCCACCGCGATCCTGTTCGGCGACGCCGACCGCGCGATGCTCACGGCGCTGCAGGTGCTGCTCCTGCTGGTGCTCGCGCTGGTCGGACACAATGCCGGGCTCGGGGGGTGGTACCTGTCGGGGATCGGTGCGGCGGCGGCCTTCGCGCTCTGGCAGCACTGGCTGATCCGCGAGCGCGAACCCCGTGCATGCTTTCGCGCGTTCCTGAACAACAACTTCTTCGGCGCGGCGATCTTCGCCGGCATCATGCTCGATTACACGTTCCGTCTGCCGCCGGGCTGATCGCCACCGCGAGCACGACCACCGACACCGTGCGTGCGCCGGCGGCAAGCAGCGCCTCTGCGGCGGCGCCCGCGGTGCTGCCGGTAGTCAGCACGTCGTCGACGAGCAGCACGTCCTCCCCGACCACGCGCTGCGCGCTTGCGGCCATCGCGCCGGCCAGCCGCCGCCGGCGCTCGGCGCCGCCCAGTGCGCTCTGCGCCCCGCCACCACGCACGCGGCGCAGCGCCTGCGGGTCGAGCCGCAGGCCGAGACACGTCGCGAGCGGCCGGGCGAGCTCCTGGGCCTGGTTGAAGCCGCGCCGCGCCAGCCGCGCGGGATGCAGCGGCACCGGGATGACGGGGCCGCGCACCTCGGGCCGTGCGGCATCGACGTAGCATGCCGTAAGCAGCCGCCCCAGCGCGGCCGCGGTGGTCACGCGCCGCGCGAATTTCATCTCGCCGATCAGCCGGTCGAGCGGCCACCCGTAGCGGTATGGCGCCCAGGCCCGCTGCCACGGCGGTGGCGCGTCGCAGTGCGCGGGCACCCCGGAGGCCGCGGGCCACGGCGCGAGACACCGGGAACAACCCGCCGGCGCCGGGGGCAACAGGGCGACACACGCCGCACACCACCCGGCGCCGCCCGCCGGCAGGCCACAGAGGGGGCACTCCACGGGCCACGCACGCGCCAGCCAGCTGTCGACCGTGAACATCACCGTTGGTTGACAGAAGTTTGCCGGGACTTCGATACTCGCCTCAACGCACCGTCGCCACACAGAGCCGGATCCATGCAGGAAGCCCAGAAACACCCGCCCCCGGCCGATCGCTGGTCGCACGAGGACGTCGCGGCACTGTATGCGCTGCCGTTCAGCGAGCTGCTGCACCGGGCACACGAAGTCCACCGCGCCCATTTCCCCGCCGGCGACGTACAGATCAGCACGCTGCTGTCGATCAAGACCGGCGCGTGCCCCGAAGACTGCGCGTACTGCCCGCAGAGCGTGCACTTCGACACCGGCCTGGACGCCGAGCGGCTGATGCCGGTGGACGCGGTGGTCGAAAAGGCGCGCGCGGCGCGGGATGCGGGTGCGAAGCGCTTCTGCATGGGCGCGGCCTACCGCTCGCCGCGACCTGCACAGCTCGAGGCGATCTGCGAGATGGTGCGCGAGGTGCGCGCGCTGGGGCTCGAGACGTGCGCGACGCTCGGCATGCTCGAACCCGACCAGGCCGAAGCGCTCGCAGACGCCGGGCTCGACTACTACAACCACAACCTCGACACGTCCGAGGCGTACTACCGCGAGATCATCACGACCCGCACGTACGACGACCGGCTGCGCACGCTCGCGGCGGTACGCGACGCCGGGCTCGCGGTATGCTGCGGCGGCATCGTCGGCATGGGCGAGCAGCGCGAGGACCGCATCGAACTGCTGCGCACGCTCGCGAACCTGCCGACGCCCCCCGAGAGCGTGCCCGTCAACCACCTCGTGGCAGTGCCCGGCACGGCGCTCGCGGACGCACCACCGCTCGATCCGCTGGAGTTCGTGCGCACCATCGGCGTGGCCCGCATCGTGATGCCGGCCAGCCGCGTGCGCCTGTCAGCCGGCCGCGAGTCGATGAGCGACGAGCTGCAGGCGCTGTGCTTCCACGCCGGCGCGAACTCGATCTTCTGCGGCGAACAGCTGCTGACCACGGCCAACCCCGCCACCGCGCATGACCGCGCGCTGTTCGAACGCCTGGGCCTGACGACCGCCGCGTAGAATGGCCTGCGCGGCCAGCGTCGGCCGCGCCCCGGAGCCCGCACCTTGGCCGACCGCCGCGACGACCCCGCCTCCGGCCTGCGTCCCGTGCGCGCCCGCGTGCGCGCCGGGTTCGACCGGGTCGCCGCACAGTTCGACGAACACGCGTTCATCGAGCCGCGCATTCGCGAGCGCCTGCTCGAGCGGCTGGACCTCGTGCGCCTCGCGCCGTCGCTGGTGGTCGACGCCGGCTGCGGGACCGGTGCGGCAAGTGCTTCATTGGCGGCCCGTTATCGTGGCGCCAACGTGCTCGCGGTGGACCTCGCGCCACGCATGGCCGCACGTGCAGCGCTTCGTAACCCGCGCTGGCGTCGCCATCGGATCCGCGCGGTATGCGCCGATGCCGCGGCGCTGCCACTGCCGGCGCAGAGCGTCGATCTCGTTGTCTCCAACCTGATGCTGCCGTGGCACCCCGACCCCGACGCGGTGTTCGCCGAGTGCCGACGCGTGCTGCGCCCCGGCGGCCTGCTGACGTTCTCGAGCCTCGGGCCGGACACGCTGCGCGAGCTGCGCGCCGCGTGGACCGCAGTGGACGGCGCGGCCCACGTGAACCTGTTTACGGACATGCACGACGTCGGCGATGCGCTGCTGCGCGCGGGCCTGGCCGAACCGGTGATGGACGTCGAGACGCTGCACGTGGATTACGGCGCGCTGGAACGGCTGGTCGCCGACCTGCGCCTGACCACCGCCGGCAACGTGCTCGCGGGCGGCCCGCGCGGGCTCGGCAGCCGGACGCGGCGCACGCGGCTGGAAGCGGCTTACCCGCGCACCGCCGACGGGCGCTTCGGCGCGACCGTCGAGGTCGTCTACGGTCACGCGTGGGGCACCGGCACCCCGCCGCAGCGCCGGCAGCGCGCCGGCGAGGTCCGCATTCCGGTGTCTGGCCTGGCGCGTCGGCCACGGCCTGGCGGCACCTGAAACCGAACGACCGCTGGGCGGTCCTAAGATATTGGTTTTGCGGCAATTGTCCACGTGTCGGAAGTTGCCGCGACACCCCCCCATCGGTTAAATTCTGAACACTGTCCGGGCGCCTCCGCCGGTCAGGGGCCTGGATGGCCAGCCTTTTCCGCACCAGGGATGTGGGTCCGCGTGCATCGCATAGAACTGTCACCGAACTGTTCGCTGTCTCCGGGTACGGCGCTGGTCGCGTTCGGCACCATTGCGGCGGCTTCGCTGTTCATGGCGCTGGTGTTCACGATGCAGGGTTACTGGCCCGTGCTGCCGTTCGCCGGGCTGGAGCTCGCCGCGCTCGGCTGGGCGTTCTGGCTGACCCGCCGGCGCGCACGCATCCGCGAGTACGTGCTCTTCGACGACGCTCGCGTCGTCGTCGAAAAGCGTGGCCGGCGCGGCGACACCCGGCGCATCGAGTTTCCGCGCCATTGGGTCCGGGTGCGTCTCGAACCTGCGCCCCGGCGCCATCACCCCAGCCGCCTGCTGATCGGCGCCAGCGGGCGGCACTGCGAAATCGGCCGTTTCCTGTCCGAGGACGATCGCCACAGCCTGCGCGAGCGGCTGGCAGAACTGCTCGCGGCGCCGCCCGCGAATGGGCGGAAGCCCGGCACGCTTTGATATACAATTCGCGGCTGTTTGGAGCCATGCTGTAGCGCAGCATCGGCACCCGGATTACAGCATGCGGGTCCGGACGGCCCGCCCGAGCCAGAGAGACGACATGAACACAGGGAACCGTTCCCGCGCCCGCCTTGCCCGTCGGGGCCCGGCGCATCGCCTCGCCGCGCTGGTCGCCGGCCTCCTGCTGCTGCCCGTCACGGCACTCGCCGAGCGCGGGCCGTGGCACCTGAACATGCCGGTCGGCGTGACCGACATCAGCGCCGAGGTCTACCAGCTGCACATGCTGATTCTCGGCATCTGCACCGCCATCGGCGTACTCGTGTTCGCGGTGATGATCGTGTCGCTGGTCCGTCATCGCAAGTCGCGCGGCGTGCAGCCGGCGCAGTTCACACACAGCACCCGTGTCGAGGTGATCTGGACGGCCATCCCGGTGTTCATCCTCGTCGGCATGGCGATCCCCGCGGCCGAAACGCTCGTGAAGATGGAAGACACGAGCGGGTCGGAAATCACCGTCAAGGTCACCGGTTACCAGTGGCTGTGGCACTACGAGTACCTCGACGACAACATCGGGTTCTTCAGCCGCCTGGACGCCGACAGCGACCGGGCGCGTCAGCTCGGCTCGGGCATCAGCCCGTTCTCGGTCGACAACTACCTGCTCGAGGTCGACAACCGCATGGTCGTGCCGGTCGATACGAAGGTCCGCGTGCTGCTGACCGCCGGCGACGTGATCCACGCCTGGTGGGTACCCGATTTCGCGGTCAAGAAGGACGCGATCCCGGGCTTCATCAACGAGGTCTGGTTCCAGTCGAACGAGACCGGTGTATTCCGCGGCCAGTGCGCCGAGCTGTGCGGTCGCGATCACGGCTTCATGCCCGTGGTCGTCGAGGTCGTCACGCGCGAGGAATACGAAGACTGGGTCGCCGAGCGCCAGGCCGAGAACGGCCAGCCCGCCGCGGTCGCCGCGAGTCGCTAATCCCCCTCGGTGCCGCCGCGGCACCGGCTTGTACAGATCATCGCGCAGCGGGTGATCCGGTTATGGACGCTGCAGGTTTCAGGAGAAGGGAATCATGAGTACCGCTTCCAGCCACGTCGACGGTCATCACGAAGAGCATCACCCGAAGGGGATCGTCCGCTGGCTGACGACCACCAACCACAAGGACATCGGCACGATGTACCTTGTGTTCAGCCTGCTGATGTTCTTCGTCGGCGGCGCGATGGCGCTGGTCATCCGTGCCGAGCTATTCGAACCCGGGCTGCAGTTCGTGCATCCCGAGTTCTTCAACCAGATGACCACGATGCACGCGCTGATCATGATCTTCGGCGCGGTCATGCCGGCGTTCGTCGGGCTCGCGAACTGGATGATCCCGCTGCAGGTGGGCGCGCCGGATATGGCGCTGCCGCGCATGAACAACCTGTCGTTCTGGATCCTGCCGTTTGCGTTCGCGATGCTCCTGTCCACGCTGTTCTTCGACGGCGGCGCACCGGCCAGCGGCTGGACGATGTACCCGCCGCTGATCCAGCAGACCGGTGACGCGTTCCCGTTCCTGATCTTCTCGGTGCACCTGATGGGCATCTCGTCGATCATGGGCGCGATCAACATCGTCGTCACGATCCTGAACATGCGAGCCCCCGGCATGACGCTGCTGAAGATGCCGCTGTTCACGTGGACCTGGCTGATCACCGCGTACCTGCTCATCGCCGTGATGCCGGTGCTCGCCGGTGCGGTCACGATGCTGCTGACCGACCAGTTCTTCGGCACGTCGTTCTTCCACGCCGCCGGCGGCGGTGACCCGGTGATGTTCCAGCACATCTTCTGGTTCTTCGGTCACCCCGAGGTCTACATCATGATCCTGCCGGCGTTCGGGATCATATCCGAGATCATCCCGACATTCGCGCGCAAGCCGCTGTTCGGCTACGAGGCGATGGTCTACGCGACCGCATCGATCGCGTTCCTGTCGTTCATCGTCTGGGCGCACCACATGTTCACGGTCGGCATGCCGCTCGCGGGCCAGCTGTTCTTCATGTATGCGACGATGCTCATCGCGGTCCCCACGGGCGTGAAGATCTTCAACTGGGTCGCAACGATGTGGCGCGGCGCGATGACTTTCGAGACGCCGATGCTGTTCGCGATCGCGTTCCTGTTCCTGTTCACGATCGGCGGCTTCTCGGGCCTGATGCTCGCGATCGTGCCGGCCGACTACCAGTACCATGACTCCTACTTCGTGGTCGCGCATTTCCACTACGTGCTGGTACCGGGCGCGGTGTTCGCGATCATGGCGGGCGTCTACTACTGGCTGCCGAAGTGGACCGGGCGCATGTACAACGAAAAGCTGGGCAAAGTGCACTTCTGGCTGTCGGTGATCGGCGTGAACGTCGCGTTCTTCCCGCAGCATTTCCTCGGGCTCGCCGGCATGCCGCGACGCATACCCGACTACGCCACGCAGTTCACGAATTTCAACGCGATCTCGTCGGTGGGTGCGTTCATGTTCGGCTTATCGCAGCTGCTGTTCGCCTACATCATCTGGCGCGCAGTGCGCGGCGGCGAGAAGGCCACCGCCGAGGTCTGGGAGAACACCAAGGGCCTGGAGTGGACGGTGCCGTCGCCGGCGCCGTACCACACCTTCGACGAGCCGCCGGAGGTCCGCTGATCTCCGGCCTCGCCGGAGACGCAGGGTGCCCATGGCCATCAATCCCGACCGCCGCCGCCGCATTGTGTACAGCGCACTGATCCTTGCAGCGGTGGCGGTCGCGTTCTACCTGTCTTTCGTGTTCATGGCCGTCACCAGGGCCTGAACCCGGAGGCGGCGCAAACCGCTGGAGCGAACGCATGAGTGACAACACCGGAAGCGACAAGCGGCGCGCGGCCAACCGCTCACTGATCGGTCACCTGCTGATCATGACGGCGGGCATGTTTGCGTTCGGATTCGCACTGGTGCCGCTGTATGACGTGTTCTGCGACATCACCGGCTTTGGCGGCCGCACCAATACCGAGGCCGCCACCGTCACCGAGCGCCCCGATGAGTCGCGCACCGTCACCGTCGAGTTCGCGAGCAACCTGAGCGGCTTCGGCCACTGGGACTTCGAACCCGAGATGCGCACGATGGAAGTGCAGCCGGGGCGCCTCTACCAGATGAATTTCGTCGCGCGCAACGGCAGCGACAACGTGCTCACCGGTCACGCGGTGCCGAGCGTCGCGCCGGGTTCGGTGGCACGGCATTTCCAGAAGACCGAATGCTTCTGCTTCGAGCCGCAGGAATTCGATCCCCGCGAACAGCGCGATATGCCCGTCGTGTTCATCCTGGACCCGGAAATTCCGCGGCACGTGGACCGCGTCACGCTCTCCTACACCTTCTTCACCGGCGGGCCGGTCGCGGCGCGCTGAACACCGTCAACCATTAGCAGAAGAATCGAAGAGGCTTAGATGGCTCACGCACCCGGAAAGTATTACGTCCCCCACGCCAGCTGGTGGCCGATCGTGGGGGCCATAGGCCTGTTTGCGGCGATGGTCGGGGTCTCCAGCGCGCTCAACGGTGCGAGCGCCGGATTCTGGATCATGTTCCTCGGCGTGGTGATCATCCTCGCTATGTTCGTCGGCTGGTTCCGGGACGTGATCAACGAGAGCCTCGCCGGCTACTACAACGCGCAGATGGACCGCTCGTTCCGATGGGGCATGGTGTGGTTCATCTTCTCGGAGGTAATGTTCTTCGCGGCCTTCTTCGGCGCGCTGTTCTACGCGCGCACGCTGTCGGTGCCGTGGCTGGGCGGTGAAGGCACCGGGTTTTTCACGAACCTGCTGCTTTGGGAAGGTTACGAGCCCGCCTGGCCG
>PWYM01000298.1 GCA_003567855.1 Gammaproteobacteria bacterium
CGCCCGTCGGCCGAGAGCACGAGTTCGCCGGCAGTGTCGGCGGTCCACGGCAGGTGGGCCAGTTCGGCGCCGCCGTCGGTCGCGTGTATCCACAGTCCGCCTTCGGCGGCGAGCAGCAGGCGCCGGCCCTCGAGCGCCAGTCCGCTGCGATACAGCCGTTCCGGACGCAGCACCCGCCCGACCTGGGCACGCTGCGCGCGTGACCACAGCACCACGGCGCCGCGGCCGGTGCTCGCATCCGGCACCGCGGCGACGATGTCGCCGTCACCGTCGGCGAGCAGCACGTCGATGTCACGCGTCGGGGTCGCACCCGGGATCGGCTGCGCGGGCAGCGTTTCCGGGCCGATGTCCGGATCGCGCCATGCGAGCGCGTGCACCGCGAGCGGCGGTGCCAGCGCGTCGCCTTCGGCGTCGAGCGCGTGCACGCGGTGCTCGCCATCGGCCACGACCACGCCCCGCGCATTGAGCTGCCAGGCACGTATGCCCTCGGGCCAGCGCAGCGTCGCGACCAGGTGCCGGTAGTCGGTCGCGGCCAGGCGTGCGAGCGCGATCGTGTCACCCGGGTCGAGCGCGGCCACCTCGAGTGCCGCGAGCAGCGCCTCGTCGCGGCGGGCGCCGTCCTGCGCGCCCTCGAGGCGCCGGCGCCAGAAGTCGGCGAGCAGCGCATCGGCCTGCCCGGACTGTCCGGGCAGCGCCGCGAGGATCTCGTGCAGCGCGCGCACCTCGCGCAGGTCGTCACTGCGGCGGCTGCGCCGCTCGAGCACACCGGCGAGCAGGCGGTCGGCGGTGTTCGCATGGCCGGGCAGGCGGCGCAGCCGGCGGTAGGCATCGAGCAGCGTCTGTTCGTCGACGTCGGCGGCGCTGAGCACGGCGATCTGGTCGCGCGGCAGGTACTGCGTGTACCACACCGGAAGTGCGACCAGCGCGAGACCGATGGCCGCAGCGGCACCGAGCCCGCGCCAGTCCATCGGCAGGTTCTGGTTGACCCAGCGCGCGGTGAACACGCCGGCGCAGATGCGGTTGCGAACGACCAGCCGGCCCTCGCCGTCCTCGCGCACCAGACCGAGCAGCAACAGGCGCTCCTGCGCCGGCGAACCCGGATCGGCGACCACGCGTGTCCCCTTGCGCACGCGCCCGTACACGCCAAGCACCCGCGCCCGGCCACGCGCCGACGTCCGCAGGCGCTGCACCACGTGCGCGAGCAGCGGCTCGCTGTGGGCGGCGGCCGGCGCAAGCAGGCGTTGTTCGACGAAGCGGTCGACAGCCACCGGCGATGCGACCAGGTCGTCGCGCGACACCCCGCGGCAGATCTTCTGGGTGAAGTACGGATGCCCCCCGGTCCAGTAATGCACGCGCTCGAGCACCGCGCGCGCCTCGCGCTCGCCGAGTCCGAGCCCCGGCGCGAGCTGCAGCGTCTCACCAAGCGTGAAATCCTCGAGCACGATCGCCTCGCTGACCGCGAACGGGCCGAGCGAAGGCTCCGGCGACAGCCGTCGCGGAGTCGTCACGCCGAGCAGCACGAACGACAGCCGCGCGAAATCGGGATCGGTCGCACGCGCGTTCAGGCACGCACGCAGGCTTGCGAGCAGCTCGCCGGCGAACGGCAGCGTCTCGGCGCACTCTAGGTCGTCGATGAAGATCACGACCTGGTGGCGCAGCTCGCCGAGCACGAGGTCACGGAAGAATTCCTGCAGACGCTGCGACACCGTCAGCGCGACACGCTCCTGCCACCACGCCTGCAGCGGCGTCTTGATGCGCAGCTCGCGGAGAATCCGGTAGGCGAAGCTGTAGAACCAGCGGCCGGGGTCGCCGCGGTGCTCGCGGGCGCCGACCTGCGCGAGATCGAGCATCACCGCCCGGCGGCCGCCCTCGGCGAGCTGGCGCGCGGTGTGCAGCATCAGGCTGGTCTTGCCCGTCTGGCGCGCGCCGAGCACGTGGCACGACCGCCCCTCGCGCAGCGCCTGCAGCAGGTGCCGGTCGGCGGCCCGCGCGACGTAACACGGCCGCTCGGGCGTGACCGGTCCGCCGACGACGAAATACTCGGGCGCGGGCTGCGGCAGGCTCAAGCGGTGAACTCCTCGTGCGGTGACGCGCGTCGCTGCGGTGGGCTATTCTGAGCGTCGACCCGTCCGACGGCCAGAACCAGACCCCGATGTCCTCCCCCGGCCCCGCGGCGCCCCAGGCGCAGGTGCTCAAGCGCGACACCTTCGGCGAGGTGCGGCTCGAGGACGGTATCACCGTACGCGACGTGCGCGCGGCGCGCTGGTGGGCCCGCCCGCTCGCCCGCCGGCTGGCCCGCCGCGAGGCCCGCGCGCTCGCCGCGGCTGCCGGGATCGACGGCGTCCCGGCGCTGCTCGGCTGGGACGGCGCCACGCTGCGCCGCGCCTGGCTGCCAGGCGCACCGATGCAGCTCGCCCGCCCGCGCGACGCACGCTGGTTCCGCGACGCGTTCCGTCTGCTGCGCGTACTCCACCGGCGCGGCATCGCCCACAACGACCTCGCGAAGGAACCCAACTGGCTGGTACTCGCCGACGATCGACCCGGGCTCGTCGATTTCCAGCTCTCACGCGTGTACCCGCGGCGCGGGCGCTGGTTCCGGCTGTGCGCGCGCGAGGATCTGCGGCATCTGCTCAAGCACAAACGCACCTACAGGCCCGAAGCGCTGACGCCGCGACAGCGCACGATACTCGCAACCCCCGCGTGGCCGTCGCGGCTGTGGCGGGTGACGGGCAAGCGCGTCTATCGCTGGGTCACGCGTCGCGTGTTCGGCTGGGCCGACCGCGAAGGCGCGACCGACCGCGGCTCGCGGATACGCTGACGACCGCGCCCCGGCCTGCCGCTGCTGCCCCCGGCTGCTAGAATTCCGGGCCCGACCGCGATGGATACCCCGATGGCCGCCGAGCAGATCTGCCACCCGCACAACCTCAACCGCCACGCTGGAGAATCGCGCCCCTACGGCATCCGCGTGACGCTGCCGCCCGAGGACACCTTCGCGCTGGTGCTGGGCACCGACTGGTCGCTCGAGCACTGGTACCCGACCCGCGAGGCGCGCGACCGGGCGCTCGAGGACATGCGCCAGCGCCACGCGTACTCGCGCCAGGGTGACCTCCCGACGGCGCTTTTCGAGAAGATCGAGCGCTGAACGCCCGGTCCACGGGCCACCCCCGAGTCCACCGCGGGCACCCGCACGGTTTGTGGCCGGCGGGCCCGGTGGACGATAATCGTGGCTGCGCCAGACGCTGCCGCGCCACCGCCGCACCCCGTGCGGACCGGGCGCGGCCCACAGAACAAGACCCAAACCGAGGAGTTTCTCATGGCTGAGACCCCCAAGCCGCAGGTTCCCGCAGGCGGCGAACGCATCACCATCAAGGACGGCAACCTGCAGGTGCCCGATCAGCCGATCATCCCGTACATCGAGGGTGACGGCACCGGCCGCGACATCTGGCGCGCGACCTCGCGGGTGCTCGATGCCGCGGTCGACAAGGCCTACGGCGGCAGGAAAAAGATCCACTGGATGGAGATCTACGCCGGCCAGAAAGCCTACGACAACTTCAGCACCTGGTTGCCCGACGAGACTGTCGAGGCGGCGCGCGAGTACCTGGTGTCGATCAAGGGCCCGCTGACCACGCCGATCGGCGGCGGCATCCGCTCGCTGAACGTCGCGCTGCGCCAGATCCTCGACCTCTACGTCTGCCTGCGCCCGGTGCGCTGGTTCAAGGGTGTGCCGTCGCCGGTGCGCCATCCGCAGAAGGTCGACATGGTGATCTTCCGCGAGAACACCGAGGACATCTACGCCGGCATCGAGTTCGAGCACGGCAGCGACGACAACCGCCGCTTCCTGGAGCTGTTCAAGGAACACTTCCCGGCCGAGTACCGCAAGATCCGTTTCCCCGGGTCGTCCGGCATAGGCATCAAGCCCGTGTCACAGGAAGGCACCGAACGCCTCGTACGCGCGGCGATCGAGTACGCGATCGAAAACAAGCGCAAGAGCGTGACCTTCGTGCACAAGGGCAACATCATGAAGTTCACCGAGGGCGCATTCCGCAACTGGGGCTACCAGGTCGCCGAGCGAGACTTCGCCGAACACGTCTACACCTGGGACCAGTGGGAGCGCACCAAGGCCGACAAGGGTGGCGACGCGGCCAACGCGGAGCAGAAGGCGGCCGTCGACGCCGGCAAGATCCTCGTCAAGGACGCGATCGCCGACATCGCGCTGCAGCAGGTACTGACCCGTCCCGAGGAGTTCGACGTCATCGCGACGATGAATCTCAACGGCGACTACCTCTCCGACGCGCTCGCCGCCCAGGTCGGCGGCATCGGCATCGCGCCCGGCGGCAACGCCAACTACGACAGCGGCCACGCGATCTTCGAGGCCACCCACGGCACCGCACCGAAATACGCCGATCTCGACAAGGTCAACCCCGGCTCGCTGATCCTCTCCGGCGAGCTGATGCTGCGCCACCTCGGCTGGTTCGAGGCCGCCGACCGCATCCTCGCGGCGATGGACAAGACCATCGGTGCCAAGGTCGTGACCTACGACTTTGCGCGGCTGATGGACGGCGCCACCGAGGTCAAGTGCTCGGAGTTCGCCGACCACATGATCAAGAACCTCTGAGTCGTACGCCGCCGATGAATGACGACGCCGATACGGCCACCCTTGCGCGGCGCTGCGCGAGGGTGGTCGTAGACGCGTTCCTGGACTATGACCGCCGCTTCGCGGCCGTCACGCGGCGGGCGCGGCAGCGATTCGAGACGCGCGACCAGCGCGGCATGCACCACGACACCGCCGAGCGCATCGACCTCTACGAACAGTGCGTGGGCCGCGCACTCGAGAGCCTCGATGCGCTGCTTGGCGAGCGCCGCCACGACGAGACGCTGTGGGGTGCGATCAAGAACCACTACGCGCGCCTGATCGGCAACTACCCCGACAGCGAATTCTTCAAGACCTTTTACAGCTCGATCACCCGGCGGGTGTTCGCCACCGTGGGCGTGAACCCCGACGTCGAGTTCGTCGCCGAGGACGTCGAGCCCACGCGCGAGTCGCGCACGCCGGTCGCGAAGAACCTCTACCTAAACCGCGGTTCGCTCGACCACCTCTTCGACGAGATGCTCGGCGATTTCCGCTTCAAGGTGCCCTACCGCAATCGCGACGCGAGCATCCGCTACCTCGCCGCCGAGGTGCAGGCCTTCCTCGACCACACCGCCGAGAGCCGCAGGCTCGAAAGCATCGAGATACTCAAGCCGGTGTTCTACCAGCCCACGCGTGCCTACCTCGTCGGCTGCATGGTCGGGCGCGGCTACCTGTATCCGCTGGTCATCGCGATGAAGAACACCGACGAGGGCGTGGTCATCGACGCGGTGATCATGTCCGAGAACGACGTGAGCATGCTGTTCAGCTTCACGCGCTCGTACTTCCTCGTCGACCTCAGCACCGTCGGCGCCGCGGTGATGTTCCTGTCGCGGCTGATGCCCCGCAAACCCATAGACGAGATCTACACCGCGCTCGGACGCGCCAAGCAGGGCAAGACCGAGCGCTACCGCTCACTGATGCACCACCTCGCCGTGTCGTCCGACACTTTCGTGCACGCCGCCGGCGACGTCGGCATGGTGATGATCGTGTTCACGCTGCCGTCCTACGACGTGGTGTTCAAGGTCATCCGAGACCGTTTCGCGTACCCGAAGTCGACGACCCGCGAGGAGGTCAAGGCCAAGTACCAGCTCGTGTTCAAACACGACCGCGCCGGGCGCCTGGTCGACGCACAGGAATTCCGCCGGCTGGAGTTCGACAGCCATCGGGTCGCCCCCGAACTGCTCGAAGACCTGCTTGCCAACGCCGCCGAGACCTGCCGCGTCGAGAACGGGCGGATGATCATCAACCACGTCTACATCGAGCGCCAGATGCGCCCGCTGAATCTCTACCTCAAGGAAGTCGACGACGAGGCGGCACGGCATGCGGCGATCGACTACGGCCAGGCGATCCGCGACCTGTCGCGCAGCAACATTTTTGCCGGTGACCTGCTGCTGAAGAACTTCGGCGTCACGCGCCACGGACGGGTGATCTTCTACGACTACGACGAGCTGTGCCTGGTCACCGAGTGCCACTTTCGCGACCTGCCGCAGGCGGAGTCGGTGGAAGACGAGATGCGCTCCGAGGCGTGGTTCTATGTAGGCCCCAACGACGTGTTCCCCGAACAGTTCGGGCAGTTCCTCGGCTTCAGGCCCGAGCACCGCACGGCCTTCATGGAACACCACGGCGACCTGCTCACGGCCGGCTACTGGCGTGACGTGCAACGCCGGCTCAAGGCCGGAGAACCGCTGGAAGTGCTGCCCTACCAGCCAAGGTCCTGGGTCGCGCACATGGGTCATGCCATGTACGCCCCCCGCCACCCGCGTCCGGCGCCGC
>PWYM01000002.1 GCA_003567855.1 Gammaproteobacteria bacterium
ACCTGGGACGCAGGGTGGGAGCGCGGGCGCCCGGCGGGGCCGGCTACCAGGTCAACGCGTTCGGCGTCCTCGGCGTGCTGGAGGGCGCGCGGGAAGGCCTCGAGCTGAACGTACTCGGCCTGACCTTCGGCGTCGACCCGCTCGGACTTGCGATCAAGCTTCCCGTGGTCGGGCGCCTCGGGTGGCCCCGTGACGATACGCCGACGCTGATTGACGCGGCAGCCGGCGATGTGTCCACGCGCGTGGCCGCAGACACATCGGGGTGCACCGTATACTCGGCGCCCTCGTCCTGAACCGGAATATTGACGTGAAAATTGAACTCGATGCGCTCGAGGCGCGTGTGCTCGGCAGCCTGATGGAGAAGTCCATACTCATCCCGGACCAGTATCCGCTGACGCTGCGGGCACTGGTTGCCGCGTGCAACCAGAAGAGCAGCCGCGACCCGGTGTTGTCGCTCGACCAGGGGAAAGTCGAGCACACCGCACGCCGCCTGTCCGAGCGCCACCTGGTGACGCGCCACGAGAACTTCCGCAGCGGCGTGCAGAAGTTCGAGCACCGCCTGTGCAATACCCGCTACAGCGAACTGCAGTTCTCGCCGGCCGAGTTCGCGGTGATCTGCCTGCTGCTGCTGCGCGGGCCGCAGACCCCCGGCGAGCTGCGCGCGCGCAGCGGACGGCTCCACGAGTTCGCCGACAACGACGCGGTGCGTGAGGTGCTGCAGGGGCTGGCGCAGCATGAAGACGGTCCTTTCGTCGTCCGGCTGGCGCGCAGCCCCGGGCGCAAGGACTCGGCGTGGGCACACCTGTTCAGCGGCGAGGTCGCCGGCGTCGCCGACTCATCCACGCCCGATCGGGAGTCGTCGTTCGACAGGCCGGCCGCCAGGGTGTCAGGCAGCGCCGCCCCGGATGCCGGCGCTGACCGTGTCGCCCGGCTCGAGGCCCGTGTCGAGCGCCTCGAGCAGACGGTCGACGCGCTTTCGCGTCGACTGGCCGACGGCGACTCGTCGGAATAGCAGCACACCGCATTCGTCGTTTCCGATTGACTTCCCCGCGGCATTGGACTATTCGACACCGGTAGATCACAACAAGCATCGGGGAGCGGGATATGGCGGCGAGTCGCGTGTGCGTGCGGGGCCTGCCCCGCCTGTGGTGGTCCATCGTGCCGGTCGTGGCGGTGTGCCTGTTGGTCAGCGCGGCGTCCGCCGCACCCCCGGCGGCCGCGCGCGGCGCCGATGCCGAGCGCGCCCCGCGCTTCTCGCTCGAGCAGCTCGCCACGCACCGGGTGCCCGGCCAGTTCGTGCTGTCGCCAGACCGCCGCTCGGTGGTCTACACGCATGTCAGCCGGTTCTTTGGCCATCCGATCATTCCCGGCTTCGACGAGGACAGCAACCTGTTCCTGCTCGACCTCGACAACGGTGCACGAGTGCGGCTGACCTCGGGCGCCGATGCCACCGCGTATCCGGCGTTTTCGCCCGACGGTCGGCACGTCGCGTACGAATCCCAGGGCAACATCTGGTCGGTCGAGATCGAATCGGGGCGCACGCAGCGGCTGACCACCCACGTCTCGCGCGACCGCGGCGCCGCCTGGTCGCCGGACGGTTCGGAGATCGCGTTCGCATCCGGTCGCTGGGGACGTCCGGCGCTGTACGTGATGGCGGCGACCGGCGAGCGCGACGGCCTGCGCCAGATCACCCCGGATGGCTTCGGCGGGCTCAACCCGGTCTGGAGCCCGGACGGTGAATACATCCTGTTCATCGCGTCGCGCGACGAACACTTCTACTCCCGCGCGATCTACCGCGTACCGGCAGCCGGCGGCGAGCCGGAGCGACTCACGCCGCGCGACGATGCGCGCAACAACTGGCCGACCTTCTCACCTGACGGGACGCGCATCGCGTACCTGTCGGACCGCAGCGGTTACCTGAACCTCTGGGAGATGACGCCCGACGGGCGCGAGCACCGGCACGTGTACGCGGTCGAAGAGGACCAGGACTACGCCGAGAACGACTACATCCAGACCATCGGTCCGCGCTGGTCACCCGATGGCACGCAGCTGCTGCATTTCACCAATCGGCTTGGCAACCTCCTGCTGATCAGCGTCGATGTTGCCTCCGGAGAGGCGACGCGGCTCGGCGGTGAGGAGGGGGGGTATCATCCCGTCGGCTGGCTCGCTGACGACACCGTCGCGTTCGTGCACGAGAGCTACCGCCGCCCGCCGGACCTGTACCTGATGACGCTCGGGGAGTCGGCTCGCCAGGTCACCCATTCGGGTCATGCGGCGCTCGGCGAACACCACTTCGACCGGCTCGAGTCGGTGTGGTGGACGAGCGAGGACGGCGTGCGCGTGCACGGCTACCTGCGACGCCCTTCGTGGAGCACGCCCGAAGACCGGCTGCCGGGGATCGTGTTCAGCCACACCTACAACGTCGGCCAGTTCTACAACCAGTGGAACCCGATCTTCGGCTACATGGCCGAGTCGGGCTACGTGCTGCTGTTCGTCAACCATCGCGGGTCCAGCGGCTACGGGCGCGAATTCCGTGATCTGCCCCGCGGCGGCTTCGGCCAGCCGCAGCAGATCGACATCGTGTCGGGTGCCGAATTCCTGCGCGCGCAGCCCGGCGTCGACCCCGATCGGCTGGGCATGCTCGGCTACAGCATGGGCGGCTACCTCACGCAGCTGGCGCTCACCACGCGCCCCGAGGTGTTCGACGTCGGCGTGTCGGTGTTCGGGCTGGGCGAGATCACGTGGGACCCGCAGCGCAGCCACCAGAACTTCATCTGGCACCTCGGCGGCACACAGGAGGAGCTGCCCGACGCCTGGGCGCACGCCTCGCCGGTGAATCACGTCGAGCACATGCGGGCGCCGCTACTGATCGTGCACAGCGACGGTGATCCGATCGAACCGGTGACCAAGGTCTGGAACTTCGTGCACGAGATGGAGCGCCACGACAAGCCCTACGAGGTGCGGATCTACCGTAACGAAGCCCACGGGCTGCAGAACGTCGATAACCTCGTCGATGCCTATCATCGGATCATGGTGTTCCTCGACCGCCACCTGCGATGAGTCCGGATTGCTGGCCAGTGAACGGGGCTGTGTGGCACACTGGGCGTTATATGTCCGGACAAATGGATCAGCGGTACAGGGTCAGCGACCGGCCGCTGCGCCGGGAGCGTCACAGCCTTGGATCGCGCAATCCGACAGCCACTGAGCGCCCTCGGTTGCGTATCGGGTCGTTTCCAGCCGTTCCATGACGACCACCTGTCGCTGGTCCGGCATGCGCTGGGCCATGTCCGGCACCTGATCGTCGCGATCACCAACCCGGACGCGCGTTCGCTCACGTCGATCCGCCAGAGTGCGCATCGCCACCTGCCGAGCGCGAATCCGTTCACGTGGTTTGAGCGCCTGCAGATGATCGTCGCGGCGCTCGATGCCGAGGGTGTCGCGCGAACGCGCTTCAGCGTCGTGCCCATGCCGCTCGATGCGCCCGACACCTGGCATGCCTACGTGCCCGCCCACGCTATCCAGTTCGTGCGCGTGTTCTCCGACTGGGAGCGTGAGAAGGTGCGCCGGCTCGAAGCGGGGGGCTACAGCACGATCGCGCTCGAAGGTGATCCGCACCGGCGCATTCACGCCGCACACCTGCGCGCCGACATGGCGGCACGCAGGCGCGCATGGCACCGGCAGGTGCCCGTCGGCACCCGTAAAGTGCTGCTCGGCATGGACTCCGACGCGCTCGCCCGTCGCTGCAGCATCGACGCCGGCTGTGCACAGGCCACGCCCGATGTCGTGGAGGGTGGCAGGTGACCGCCGACCGTTCCGACTATCCGCCCATCGTGCTGGTCATCCTCGACGGGCTCGGCGACCGCGCCAGCGACGCGCTCGAAGGGCAAACCCCGAGCGAAGCGGCCCACACGCCGGTGCTCGACGCGCTCACCGAGCGCGGCGAGAACGGCGTGCTGGTGCCGTTCGGCCCGGGTCGGGCCACGTCGAGCGAGGTCTCGCACTGGTCGCTGTTCGGCTTCGGGCCCGTGGCGTTCACCGGTCGGGCCGCGCTCGAAGCGCTGGGTGCAGGGCAGGATCCTCCAGCCGCCACGCCGCTGTTTCACCTGGCGCTGCGCGCCTGCGAAGTGCGCGACGGGAAACTGTGGCTGGGTGCCCGCGCGCACCGGGGCGATGACGACGCCGATGCCGCCGCGCTGTTCGGGTCGCTCGACGGACGGACCGTCGACGGCATCGCGTATCGCCTGCTGCCGCTGCGCACCGGGGAATGCGTACTGGTCGCGGAGGGCGCGCCCACCCATGCGGTCAGCGACAGCGACGCGCTTTTCGATACGCTGCATCCGTGGATGCGACCGCAGCCGCTCCCCGAGGCGCCGGACCCGGCCCAGGCGGCAAGGGTGGCGGCGAGCCTCGAGCGCTGGCTGCTCGAAAGCCGGCAGCGGCTCGTCGCGCATCCGGTCAACCAACGCCGTCGCCGCGAGGGACGTACCGTGCTGGACGTCGCGGTGACCAAGTGGGCGAGCTGGATCGACCCGGCGATGCCGGACTTCGAGGCGCGTACCGGGCTGCGCGGCGGCGCTGTCACCGATACCGCGCTGTATCGCGGGTTCGCGCGGCTGCTCGGGCTGCAGATGACTGACCGCGCCTACGACGCCGCCGACCCCGGCGGTGACATGCGTGCCCGCCTGGCGCTCGCCGGCGCGCTGCTCGATTCCTGCGAGTTCGTGCACGTGCACATCAAGGCGACTGACGAGGCCGGTCACTCCAAGAATCCCGCGCACAAGCGCGACGTGATCGAGGCGGTCGACGCGGGACTGGCGCCGCTGCTGACGCTGTGCGAGCGCGCCGTCGTCGCGGTCACCGGGGACCACGCGACACCGTCGGTGGGGCCGCTGCTCCACAGCGGTGACCCCACGCCGTTCGTGATCGCCGGCCCCGGCGTGCGGCCAGACGCGGTGTCGGCGTTCGGCGAGCAGTGGATGCTCGGCGGCGCGCTCGGTCGCCTCGCCGCCGGCGACGTATTGCCGCTGCTCACCGGGCATGCCAACCGCCCCTTCTTCCTCGGGCATCGCCCCGGCCCGTACGCGAGCGTCGCGTTACCGGGCCGCCCCGACGCGATGCCGCCATCCTGAACAGAGGAGCCACGACGATGAGCGACCAGAAGGCCGACGCGCCCACCCATCCGATCGAAGCCGAGCTGCGGCCGCCGGAGCGGCTCGCCGGCGTACTTTCGAAGATCGATGCGCTCTACCGCGACGAGGTCGCGCCGCGCGAGTCGAAGCTGCGGCATCGCCTGACCGACGAACGCGCCTACCTCGACGGTGACGGCAAGCTGCACCCCGAGATCATCGAGGCGCGGCGCGAGATCATGCGCGCGTCGGGGCAGGCGGGCGTCTACAGCCTGCACCTGCCCGAGCGGCTGGGCGGGGGCGGACTCGGTCGCGAGGACATGATCTACGCGGAGGAAAAGGTCTACGGCTACGGCGCGGGGCTCAACCCGGCGCTGCTGTCATGGTCCGAGGGCGCGACACCGCGACTGCTCTATTGCCACGACCACCAGCGCGAGCAGTTCGTGGATCCGCTCGTACGCGGCGAGAAGACGAGCCTGCACGGCGTCACCGAGGAGGGCGCCGGATCGAACCTGTTCGACATGAAGACCCGCGGCGAGAAGCGTGGCGGCGACTGGATCCTCAATGGTGCGAAGGCCTACATCACCAACGCGTTCGACGCCGACGTCGCGCAGGTGCTGGCCATCACGCATCCGGGGCAGGGCCGGCGGTCATTCACGTATTTCATGTTCGACACGCGCGAATTCCTCGACAAGGGTTACCGGATCGGACGCCTTTACCAGACGATGTTCGGCGACGGCTACACCGGCGAGATCTTTTTCGACGACATGCGCCTGCCGGAGTCGGCCGTTATCGGCGAGCCGGGCCAGGGCTTCGACATCGCGGTGATGTCCTTCAACTACACGCGCATGCGCCGCGGGGGCATGTGTTCGGGCTGGTCGCGCTACCTGATCGAGCGCAGCCTCGAGCGCGTCAGGCAGCGCCAGGTCGGCAACCGGCCGCTGGGCGCCAACCAGGGCATCCAGTGGATGATCGCCGACATGTACATCGACTGGCTGCAGGCGCGGTCGCTTTCGCTGGAGGTCGCGCGCGCGATCGACACCCCCGGCCCGTGGTATGCGCTGCCCCGCCCGAAGGACGAAGTGCGGAAAATCTGCGCGCTCAAGGTCAGCAACGACGAGTCGTTTCACAGGGTCGCCGATCGCGCGCTGCAGGTATTCGGCGGCGCCGGCGTGATGCGCAACTCCGATATCAACAAGCTGTTCCAGATCGCACGCAACTTCAGGATCCCCGGCGGGACCGACGAGGTGCAGCGTACGACCATCGCCGA
>PWYM01000032.1 GCA_003567855.1 Gammaproteobacteria bacterium
CAGCACTGTCACTTCTCCAGTTGAAATCAAATGGTGGGTCTGGATCCGGCGGGGGCTCCACGTTCGGGAACGGGGCGGGCCCTGCCGGCCATGTCGAACAGCCTGAGTAGTTCCGACGCCGAGACCGGGGCAGAGAACAGATGGCCCTGCGCCTGTTGGCATCCCTCAGCGGCAAGAAATTCGATTTGTGCATGTGACTCGACTCCCTCGGCGATCACGGTGAGGCCGAGCGAGTGCGCCATGCCTATGATCGACCGCGCGACGGCCTGGTCGCCGTTGTCAGTGGGCAGGCCGGCGACGAACTCGCGGTCGATCTTCAGGCAGCTGACCGGAAAGTTTCGCAGGTAGCCCAACGACGAAAATCCGGCACCAAAGTCGCCGATCGCGATCTGGATGCCGAGCGCCCGGAGAGCGGCGAGCCGCTTGCGTGCCTCGAAGGGATTGCGCATGACGACGCCTTCGCCGACTTCGAGTCGCAGTCGCGACGGCTCGAGGCCCGTGGCTTCCAGCACGTAGGCCACCGTCGTGGGCAGCCGGTCATCGCGAAACTGCTGCGGTGACAGGGGTACCGATATCACGTGCGTGCGACAGGTCGGCCAGGCCGTCGCCGCGTGGCAGGCCTGCTCGAGCACCCATCGACCAGTGGGCTGAAGGGCGCTGCTTTCCTCGAGTAACGCGAGGAAACGCGACGGACGGACCAGGCCTAATTGAGGATGCCGCCAGCGCAGCAGCGCCTGTGCGCCGCAGGTCTCACGGGAGGCAATGTCGACCAGTGGCTGGAATTCGACCTCGAACTGTTTACGCGCCAGCGCCTCGTCGAGTTCGGCGCTTTTGGGCGCCCGCTCCTCGGGTGCGCGGGAAAGGTCCTCGCGAAAGATGGTCAGCGTGTTGCCACCCTCGGCCCTGGATTGATTGCACGCGCGGGTGGCGGCCTGCAGCAGTGGTTCGGCAGCAGTCGCGTGTTCCGGCGCTATGGCGATCCCGAGCGATGCTGTTACCGATACGCGTCCCATCTCGAGATCGACCGGTCGCGTCATCTCGTCGAGCAGGTGATCGGCAAGCGTACGCCATGACTGCATATCGTGCGCCATCCGGCCCGCGACGACGTATGCGTCACCACAGGTGCGGGCGACGGCGAAATCCGTGCCCACGCTGCGGCGCAGTCGGCGTGCCAGTATCCGCAGCACGATATCGCCGGCTGCGTGCCCGTGGCGCGCATTGACCTTGTGAAACCCGTCGATGTCGACCGCAAGCACAGCCGTGACCATGCCGTCGCCAATGCCGGCGGCGTCCTCGGGATCCGGTGCACGAGGCAGCATCGAATCCAGTGCGAGGACCAGTCCACTGCGGTTGAGCAGGCCCGTAACGCCGTCCACGTCGGTCTCGGGCGCGAGGGTCTGCGTCATTGCCGCGATGCCCGGGGGCTCATGAAGCGTGACGACGTAGTGGTTTATGAGGCCGTTCTCGTCATATATCCCGCTGACGCGGGCCCATCCGCCGCGCTCTTCCCCCCCGGTGTCACGCCAGTGACACGGACCTTCCCAGCGTGCGCTTTCGGCCAGCGTGTTCTGGAACATGTCGGCGGGCGCCGTGCGCATGAGTTCGGAGAGTGGTTGTCCGCGCAGGCGGTCCGAGTGCCATCCGGTGGCTTCGAGTACGCCGGTGTTGGCACTGATCACGCGCAGGCTGGCGTCGAGTATGAGCACCCGGTCCAGGTCGTTGGAAAGGCGCGCCAGAAGCCGCTGCAGGTGCCGTTCAGCTTCGCGTCTGTGAGCCAGGTCCCACGTGACTCCGACAGCGAACTCGCTGCGATCGTGTGGTCCTTCGATGAAGGTCACGCGCGACATCAGTTCGCGCACCGTGCCGTCGGCCCGCAGGGCGCGATACTGCAGGTGCGATGTGCCACTGTGTTCGGCGGCGGTCTGCAGCGAATGCATGACCTCTTCACGGTCCTCGTGATGAACGCGCGCCATCGTGTCCTCGATGCGTGCGCTCATCTCACCTATGGCGAGGCCGAAGATGCGGTGGTTGTGCTCGTCGTGGTAGGAATAGCCGCTGCGGTTGTCGCGCATCCAGGCGCCAAGCGGTGCATCGGCAAGGATCGCCTGAAGCTGTTCGCGCATCGACTCGAGTTCATGTTCGACCGCACGCTTCTCCGCGAGATCGTAGACGACGCCGACCATTGTGTCCTCGGGACTGTCGGCTTTGCGTCGGCTGAGTGCACGCCAGCGAACGTGGCGAATCCGACCGTCGGCGTCCTGTACGCGCACCTCGGTGAACAGCCTCGCGCCCCGGCGGTGCGCCCGGCGCAGCACGGCGTCGAGCGCGTCGCGGTCTTCGGTGATGACCCGGGCGAGCAGCGATTCGAGGCGTCCGTCGAACTCGTCCGCAGACACGCCGAATATGTCAAGGGCACGCGGGTCTGCAACGGCGTCGGAGGTCATGAAGCAGAGCGTCACCACGCCCATGTCACCCGCCCGAATCGCGAGTTGCAGATCATGAATGCGCTGAAGCCGGGTTTGCGCACGTGCCCGTTCGGCGGTGACCTCGTGCATGACCGTACACATCAGCGCAGCCGCTTCGTTGCTGCCGAGCATGAATTCGCTGCAGTGGTAAACGCGTCGTTCACCGCGAACCGTCAGCGCGCGTTCGTAGTTGCGCACCGGCGGGCCGTCGTAGAGCAGCTGTTCAGGGGGCGGATTCAGCTGCATCCCCGGCGCCTTACCCGTGTCGACCCCGCGCTCGAGGTTGCGCCACTCGCTGTTGCTCATGATCGTGATGCCATTAGCGTCGCGTATGGATACGGCGCAAGGCAGCAGGTCCATGTGTGCGGCGAACCGGTGCAGCATCGCGTATGGGGGCATCATCCGCCGGTGCGCGATCACAAACAGTGCAAGTACGAGTCCGGCGAGCGCAATCGCCAGTACGACTGCGGCGAGACCCGGGTTCGGCAGGGGCGTATCGGTCGCGACGGTGAGCGCGAACAACGACAGGTTCGGAGTGACCGCAATCAGCAACAACGGCAGTACGAGCGCAAACGGTACGAGCCACCAGGCCATATTGTCGCGGCGACCAAGGTGGCGGACGAGGCGGACGAGGCCATCGTCGGCGCGCAGGGCAAGGGCGCCTGTTGCAAGCAGCACCAGCATCACGGCATCCACCGGGCGAAGCAGTCCGGCCATCGGCAGTGCATGCAGCGCGGGTGCTGCGGATGACGCGTCGAGCAGCAGCATGGTCGAAATGCCGAGCAGCAGTGCGGCCCCGACCTGGCCCAGTGCGACCGGCACACATCGCGTCGTACAGACGCACCACAGCACCAGTGCGATCGCTGCGAGCACCGCAGCCGAGCCGGCAGACGCACGCCCAGCTATGGCCGGAGCCGTGTCGGGGGCGAATGCCTGCAGCAGGAGTGCGGAACCGGCCATCAGTGCAATCAACCAGGCGCCGCCGCGTGGGGGTGGGACGCCGCGCAACGCGATGTGCCGCAGCTGGCCCGAGAGCAGCGTGAGCCCGGAAACGATGAAAGCGGTCGGCAGCAGCAGCCCTGAATGCATGGCGTGGCTGTCGCCCACGGCCAGTGTCCAGCCGAGCAACAGCAGCACGCCGCCGGCGAGCAACAGCAGCCCGATCAGCCTCACGCCTGATTGCGTGTTGTCTACAGCCTGCGACGCGGTACCCCGGTCACCCATGGCTTCGTTCCCCGTCGCTAGAGGGCGAGCTTGCGCAGCTTCCACCGCAGTTGGCGGGCGAGATCGGTCTTCGAGACGAAGTCGTCGATCAGGCCCTCGCGGCGGAGGTGCCGCAGGTCGCCTGGCGCGGCCGCCGACATCAGCACCAGGTGAACCGTCGGCAGGCGCTCCCTGATACGTTGCGCGAGCGGTTGCCACCCGCCAGGTTCGATGGTGGCGTCGAGCAGCACGACCTCAGGCGAGAAACTTGCCAGCGCACGCATTGCCGCGGTCGCCGTGGTCGCGGTCTTCAGGCCGCTGACAAACCCCGTACGTCCCAGCCAGCTCCCCAGCGACGCAACGATGGCGCGGCTGCGGTCCACCACCAGTACCTGCAGCACGCTTCACACCTCATTGCGTCCCCGCGGCCCGCTGCATGCGGACCGTCCCACGGAGAGAGCATGGCAGCGGTGGCAGAGGCGAGGTATCGGGAAAACCCCTCGTTTCCGGCGGGGCAACCCCTGAAACGCAAGGGTCCGGGCGCAGGGAATCATCCGGGGACGTGCGCCGGATTGCGGCAGGGGCGCTGCTGCGCGGTCGTCGCGCCGACCACGGGTCAGGAATTGACCGAGATAATGCCGTGGCGAATCGCGTACTTGACGAGTCCCGGCAGGTCGCTGATACCCAGCCTGTCCATGAGCTGGGCGCGGTGTGATTCCACGGTCTTGACCGAAACATGCAGCGTTTCGGCGATCTGCCGGTTAGTGTTGCCTTCGCAGATGAGTTGCAGGATCTCGCGCTGGCGAAGCGTGAGATCCTGGTCGCCCGGGGTCGACTGCTGTTTGTAGCGGATGTAGTTGTCGAGCACCTCCGAGGAAATCAACGGGCTCAGGTAGGTACCACCATCGCTGACCGCGCGGATTGCGAATTCAAGCTCCTGGCGCGCGGAACCCTTGACCAGGTAGCCGTTGGCGCCTGACTGGAACGCAGTCGCAACGTGCTCCTCGTCGGTATGCATCGAGAGCACGACGATGCGTGTCATCGGCAGGTACTGGCGGATGCGCTCGGTGGCTGCAAGCCCGTTCAGCCCAGGCAGCGAGATGTCCATCAGAATGACATCCGGACGGTGCTCACGGGCCAGGCTGACGGCCTCGCGCCCGTCTCCGGATTCGGCGACGATGCGGAAACCGGTCATGCCCTTGACCAGTTCGGCGATTCCGGCGCGAACCAGTGCGTGGTCGTCGACGAGCATCACGGTGCGTTCGGTCATCGGTCAGGCTTCCTGCTGGAGCTGAACGAAGTCGTCGTGCAGCGGCAGACGCACCTCGATGCGGGTGCCCTCGCCGGGACGGCTGTCGATGCGCGCCCATCCACCGACGAGCTGTGCACGCTCTTCTATGCCGAACAGCCCGAGGCCCCAGCCCTGTTCGCCGCCGGCGCCGCCCTGGTAGTCGAAGCCGATGCCGTCGTCACTGATCGTACAGTGCAGCTGCTCGTTGCGTTCGGCAAGTTCTATGCGCACCTCAGAGGCCTCCGAGTGTCTCGTAGCGTTGGTCAGGGATTCCTGGACGATGCGAAAGCACGCCATCGCGATATCCAGTGGCACGTGCTCGGGGTGTACCGCGTCTTCCAGCGTGATCGTGAACGGCGAATGCGGCGACTGACGCTTGATCATCCATCGTATCGCAGCCGGAAGGCCCAGGTCTTTTAATACCGGTGGCTGCAGGTCCAGCGTCATGCTGCGGACCTGCTCGAGCACCATGCTCACCGCCTCCCTCAGTCGCGCGAGTGTCGCCGGGGGCGGCGCTTCACCGGGGCAATCGCCAAGCGCATCGAGGTCCAGCTGCGCGGCCGTGAGTGTCTGACCGACATGGTCGTGCAGTTCCAGCGCAATCCTGCGTCGCTCGTTCTCCTGCGCCGACAGCAGCCGCTGGGACAGGCGTTTGAGGCGCGAGGAGTAGCGTCGCAGGCGATGTTCGGTGCGGTATTTTTCGGTGACCTCTATTGCCAGCACGAGTCGCTGTTCGACACCGTTTTCCTCGGGCAGGTCGAACGACGAGACTTCGACGAGCGCGAGATCACCGCTCTTTCTCCGGTGACGCCATACGCCATGGTCGAAACTGTTGTCCTGGCGCAGCATTCGCCGCAGTGGTGCGATGTCCTCGTCGGGACGGATGTCCTCGATTGTCATCGCGAGAAATTCGGGACGCGCGTATCCGTAGGCGCGCAGCGCGGCGTCGTTCACGCTTGTGAACCGCAGGCTCTGCTTGTCATAGGTCCACATCGGGACCGGGCTCTGTTCGAAGTAGAGGCGATAGCGGCGCTCGGATTCGCGCAATCGCAGATCAGCTTCCTTGCGTTCGGTGATGTCGTGATGGGCACCGACGACGCGCAGGTCATCGTGGTGGCCGGTGACCTCCACGCGCAGCTGTATCCACACCGCCCGACCGCTGCGGTGGCGCATACGCAGCTCCCATTGGGCGCGGTATCCGGGCCTGAGCGCTGCGTTTACGGATCGCAGGAACGCGTCCCGCTGGCATTCGTCGATCAGTTCCGTCCAGCGGTGGAAGTCGTGTTCCAGCGACTCCGGTGTATAGCCGATCTGCTGTTCGATCTCCGGGGAGAGGCGCAGCTCCCCGCTGGCAGGGCGCCAGTCCCAGATCGCGAGCTTGGTCGCGGCGAGCGCGAGCTGCAGCTGGTGGGAGCGTTCCCGAA
>PWYM01000023.1 GCA_003567855.1 Gammaproteobacteria bacterium
GAGAAGGCGCGCCTGAAGGCGGTGCTGGAGGCGCTCGACGGGCATGACATCGCGCGTACGCTGCTTGACCAGGTGAAAGTGCTGCCACCGGCGCGTTTCGACGACGCCCAGGAGGTCGTGCTCGGTGCCATCCGCGAAGTGATCCGTGTCGCCGTCGCCGAACTCCAGCTCGTGTTCCGCGAACGCGGCGAGATCGATCATGCCGAAAGCGCACTGCGCGCGTTGCGCGCACTCGGCGACGAACAGGCGCCGACCGATCTTGCGCTCGCGCTCGATCACCGCATCCGACACGTGCTCGTCGACGAGTTTCAGGACACGTCGACGAGCCAGTTCGAGCTGCTCGCGGCGCTGACGCGCGGCTGGACACCCGGCGATGGGCGCACGCTGTTTCTCGTTGGCGATCCGATGCAGTCGATCTACCGCTTTCGCGAGGCCGAGGTCGGCCTGTTCATGCGGGCACGCTCCGAGGGTGTAGGTGAGGCGTCGCCGGAACGTCGGCGTCTCGCGGTCAACTTCCGCTCGCGGCCCGCGCTCGTCGACTGGGTCAACGCGGCGTTCCCGACGATCCTCGGCGGTGAAGAGGACGCCGCGGCCGGTGCGGTCGCGTTCGAGTCGTCGGTGCCATTCGATGCGAGCGCGGACGGCGGGGTGGCGGTGCATCCCCAGGTGGGACCGCAGCGCGATGCGCACGCCGAGGCCCGCACGGTCGTAGCACTTGCCCGCGAGCGGCTTGCCGAGACCGCCGACGGCACCGTCGCGGTGCTCGTGCGCGGGCGGCGCCAGCTCATGGCGATTCTGCCGGCGCTGCGCGATGCGGGGTTGCGCGCGCAGGCCGTGGAGATCGAATCGCTGGCAGCACGGCCGATCGTGCAGGACCTGCTCGCGCTGACCCGGGCGCTGGTCCATCCCGGTGACCGTACCGCGTGGCTGGCCGTGTTGCGCGCGCGCTGGTGTGGGCTCGCGCTCGCCGATCTCGAGGTCCTCGCGGGGGTGGCGCGTGATGGTGTGATCGCGACCCGGCTCGGCGACGTCCGCGTGGGGGGGGGGCTGTCGGTCGATGCGCAGCGCCGACTCGCGCGCGTGGCACCGGTGCTGCAGACCGCACTGGATCAACGCCGGCGGGCGTCGCTGCGCCATCGCGTCGAGACGACCTGGCGTGCGCTTGGCGGGCCGCAGGTCGCCGCCAGCGCGGTGGCGCTCGAGGATGCCGAGGCGTTTCTCGCGCTGCTGGAACACACCGAGCGCGCCGCCGACCTCGATGACGTCAACGCGCTCGACGACGCGATCCATGCGCTGTACGGTCGGCCGGACCCCGAGGCGGATGCGCGCCTGCAGGTGATGACCATCCACAAGTCGAAGGGACTCGAGTTCGACAGCGTGATCCTGCCCGGGCTGGACCAGGGGGTACGCGGCAACGACAGTCCGCTGCTGCAGTGGATGGAACGTCCGCGCATGGACGGTGATCCCGAGCTGCTGCTCGCGCCGGTGCGCGCGAAACATGCGCACGACCACGATCCGCACTATCGATTCATCTCGGCACTCGCGCGCGAGAAAGACGCGCACGAGCAGGGGAGGCTGCTCTACGTTGCAGTGACGCGAGCGATTCGCAGGCTCGACCTGCTCGGCTGGGTGCGTGCGGACCAGGACGATTCGGGTGCGATGCAGGCCGGCAGCCCGTCGTCGGGTTCGCTGCTCGCGCGGCTGTGGCCGGCGGTCGAAGCTGCTTTCGTGGAGGCGTTCTCGTCCTGGCAGCCACCTGCCCACGTCGCCGACGACGCTGCATCACGACCCGCGGCGCTGTGGCGCGTGCCACCCGACTGGGCGCCCGCGCCGCCGAAGCCTGCGATCGAATGGGAAGGCGGCGTGCCCGAGCTCGACCGCGACGAGACCGAGGTCGAGTACGCGTGGGCCGGCGAGACCGCACGGCTCGTCGGCATCGTTGTGCACCGCCTGCTGCAACAGGTCGCGGAAGATGGCCTCGAGGCCTGGGATGCGCGGCGTGTCGAAGCCAGCCGGGACACGATCGGCGCGATGCTTGCGACCGTCGGGCTCGCACCGGAGGCGCTCGACGGCGCCACCGCGCGTGCGATCGACGCGCTGCGCGGCACGCTCGAAAGCGACACCGGTCGCTGGGTGCTGGCCGCACACGCTGATGGCGCGAACGAGCTGGCGCTGTCCTCGTGGTCGGCCGACGGGCCCGAGCAGCGCACGATAGACCGCACGTTCGTCGCCGATGGCGCGCGCTGGGTCATCGACTACAAGACCGGTTACCGCGCGGGCGGCGATCTCGAGGGTTTTCTCGCGCAGGAGCTCGAGCGTTACACGCCGGCCATGCACCGTTATGCCGGGCTGATGAGTGTGTTCGACCCGGCGCACCCGGTGCGCCTCGCGTTGTATTTCCCGCTGCTCGGGCGTCTCGTCGAGGTGCCGCCGGCCGAAGCCTGACCGTACGCCGCGTCAGAGCTGGTCGATCGGGATTTTCAGGTAGCGCACGCCGTTGTGTTCCGGCGGCGGAAGCTGCCCGGCACGGATGTTGACCTGCACCGACGGCAGGATCAGCCGCGGCATCTCGAGCGTGGCGTCGCGCTCGGTGCGCATGCGCACGAAATCCGCCTCGCTGATGCCTTCGCGCACGTGGATGTTGTCGCGCTTTTGTGCCGCGACCGTCGTCTGGCACTCGTGCGCGCGGCGGTCGCCGGGATAGTCATGGCACATGTACAGCCGGGTGTCGTCGGGCAACGTCAGCAGCTTCTGAATCGAGCGGTACAGCGTTGCTGAATCGCCGCCGGGGAAGTCGCAGCGCGCGGTGCCTACATCGGGCAGGAACAGCGTATCGCCGACGAACACCGCGTCGCCGATGCGCCACGCCATGTCGGCCGGCGTGTGGCCGGGCGTATGCATCACCTCGCCCTCGAGGTCGCCGATCGAAAAGGTTTCACCGTCGGCAAAGAGGTGGTCGAACTGGCTGCCGTCGGCGAGGAAGCTTTTCTCGAGGTTGAAGACCTCCCTGAAGATCGTCTGCACCTTGCGGATGTGCTCACCAATACCGACGCGCCCGCCGAGCTGGTCGCGCACGAACGGTGCTGCCGACAGGTGATCGGCATGCGCGTGCGTCTCGAGGATCCAGTCGACCTGCAGGTTGTGCTTGCGCGCGAAGTCGACGAGCCGCTGCGCGCCTGTGGTACTGGTGCGCCCGGACTTCGGGTCGAAGTCCAGCACCGGGTCGATCACCGCCGCGTGTCCGTCGGCACGGTCGTAGACGACGTAGCTCCAAGTCTCGGTGTCAGGATCAAGGAAGGCTTCGACTTGAGGATTCATGGGCAATTCTCGCTGGATATGCTGGAAACCAAAATTATACTTGAAAATATAATACAAATAAATATATGATTGCCCGGTCGACAGCCCGTCGATGCCAGGGAGTTCGCGCGTGCAGCACGACATGCTCGATCTCGCCGACATGCGTCGTAACGCGGCGGATGCGTGCGCGATGCTTCGCAGCCTTGCGCACGAAGACCGCCTGCTGTTGCTTTGCCGGCTGTCCCAGGGGGAGCTGTGCGTCAGTGACCTCGAGGAGGAGCTCGACATCCGCCAGCCCAGCCTGTCGCAGCAGCTCGGTGTACTGCGCAGGGAGGGGTTGGTCGCCACGCGCCGCGCGGGGCGCCATATCTACTACCGGATCGCCGATCCGCGCGCGCTGTCGCTGCTCGAGACCCTCTACACCCTGTACTGCGACCCGGAAGGAGAGACGCGATGACCATCGCATGGGACCAGTTCACGCCGTTCACCGCGCTGGCCGGTGGCGCGCTCATCGGCCTCGCGGCAACCGCGCTCATTCTTTTCAATGGCCGGATTGCCGGCATATCCGGCATCGTCGGCGGGCTGCTGCGCCCGACGCGGGGCGACACGACCTGGAGGCTCGCGTTCGTTGCGGGGCTCGTGCTGGCGCCGTTGTTGTGGTCACTGTTCGCGCGGCTGCCCGATATCCGCATTGAGGCCGGCACACCCCTGTTGATCGTCGCCGGGCTGCTCGTCGGGTTGAGTACGCGCTATGGCGCGGGGTGCACCAGTGGTCATGGCGTCTGCGGACTGTCGCGACTGTCACCGCGTTCGCTGGTGGCGACCGCGTGTTTCATGGCGACGGGCTTCGCGACGGTGTTCGTCGTGCGCCACGTCGTCGGCGGCTGAGGGAGCGAATCCGATGAGACTGTCACCATTGACTGCGCTGATCGCCGGCCTCGTCTTCGGCTTCGGGTTGCTCGTCTCCGGCATGGCGAACCCCGCCAAGGTGCTTGCGTTTCTCGATCTTGCCGGGGCCTGGGACCCGTCCCTTGCGCTCGTGATGGCCGGCGCGATCGCCGTCGGCCTCGTCGGCTTCCGCGTCGCCGCCGGCCGTGAACGCACGCTGACAGGCGCAGCGCTCACGCTGCCAACCCGTCGCGACGTCGACAGACGTCTCGTCGTCGGCGGCCTGGGTTTCGGCATCGGCTGGGGGCTGGCCGGGTTCTGCCCCGGTCCGGCGCTGGTCGCGCTCGGTGCCGGGCAGGGCGGGGCGCTGGTGTTCACCGTCGCAATGCTCGCCGGCATGGGCGTGTTCGAGCTGCTCGAGTCGCGGCGCGGCACGACCGACGCGTGATCCCGCCGCGCCTGCTGCCCCCCGGTTTTCGTGGCTGGCGGCCGGCCTACCTCGCCGGCGACTTCACGGCGGCGGTCGTCGTCGCGATGCTGCTCGTTCCGCAGGCGATGGCGTATGCCGCGCTCGCGGGCCTGCCACCGTACGTCGGCCTGTACGCGAGCATGCTGCCGCTGGTCGCCTACGCGCTCGCGGGGTCCAGCCGCGTGCTTGCCGTCGGACCGGTGGCGATCGTGTCGCTGCTGACCGCATCGGCGCTCGCGCCACTGGCCGACATCGGTACCGCCGAGCAGCTCGCCGCGGCCGCCGTGCTCGCATTGATGGTCGGCGTGCTGCTGTTCGTGTTCGGGATGCTGCGCCTCGGCGCGCTGGCGAACCTGCTGAGCCATCCCGTGATCAGCGGCTTCGTCACCGGCGCGGCGATCATGATCCTTGCCGGGCAGCTCGCACCGCTGCTGGGGCTTGCGCAGGTGTCCGGCAGCGTCGTGCAGATCGTCATCGCGCTGGCGGGCCGCTTGCCGGACGTGCATGTGACCACCGCGCTCGTCGGTGGCGGCGCATTGCTTGTGCTGTGGCTGGCGCGGTCGCTGCTGGCCTCGCTGCTGATGCGCGTCGGCGTGCCCGAGTTCCCGGCGCGACTGGTCGGTAGGCTGGCGCCGATGATCGTCGTCGCCGCGGCCTCGCTGCTGGCCGCTTCCCGGGGGTTGGAGGCGCAGGGCGTGCGGGTCGTCGGTGAAGTGCCGGCCACCCTGCCGGTGCCGTCACTTCCGGCATTCGAGTTGTCGTGGTTGGCGGTGCTGTTCGTGCCCGCGCTGGTGATTGCGCTCGTGGGGTACGTGGAGAGCGTATCCATTGCCGGCGCACTGGCCCGCCAGCGCGGTGAGCGCCTCGACGCCAACGCGGAACTGCGCGGGCTGGGGCTTGCGAATCTCGCGAGCGGTATTTCCGGGGCGCTGCCGGTCGCCGGCGGCCTGTCGCGTACCGCGGTCAATGCCGAGGCGGGTGCGCGCTCGCCGGTCGCGGCAGTCGCGACCGCGCTGCTGATTGCGCTGCTGCTGCCGCTGGCCGGGCCGCTGCTCGCGACCCTGCCGCTCGCCGTGCTGTCCGCGATCATCATCGTCGCGGTGGCGCCGCTGGTCGACTTGCATGCGCTCGTCACCGCGTGGCGCTACGACCGTGTCGATGCGCTGGCGTGGCTCGGCACCGCGGGCGGCGTGATCCTGTTCGGAATCGAGCCGGGACTTGCGCTGGGTGTCGCGCTGGCGCTCGCGGGCCTGGTGTGGCGGGCGAGCCGTCCGCACGTCGCGATCGTCGGGCAGGTGCCGGGCACCGGGCATTTTCGCAACGTGCTCCGCCACGATGTGCTCACGCGGCCGGGACTGCTGATGCTGCGCGTGGACGAGAACCTGTTTTTCGGGAACGCCCAGGCGGTGCGCGACCGTATCGAGCAGGCCGTGGATGGGCCTGGAGACATACGGGAGCTGGTCCTGGTGATGTCGTCCGTCAGTCACATCGACAGCACGGCCCTCGAGATGCTGGAGACGCTGCAGTGGCGGCTCGGCGAACGGGGCATACGTGTGCACCTGAGCGAAGTGAAGGGGCCGGTACTCGACCGGCTGCACGGTACGCGGCTGCTCGACGAGATGCGTGGTGAGGTGTTCCTGAGCAACGAGGACGCGTACGCCGGGGCCTTGTCAGGTCC
>PWYM01000103.1 GCA_003567855.1 Gammaproteobacteria bacterium
CCACCGGCGGTGAGATAGTCCAGGAGTAGCAGGATAAAAGCGGCAGCAACAACCACGTATCGCAGACCGAAGATACAAGAAAGCCGGTAATGAAACCAGGGTCGTCAGGGTTTCCGGGTCTCCCTTCCGGGGAAAATCCCATCCACTAGATTACCCTAAGATAGCTGAACATTGCATGGGATTTCGACGAAAAGTCAAATTCTCACCCGATTGTCAAATTTACCTTTTTGCCAAATCCAATCTCAACCAGACGGTATAAAGTCGATAATTGAATGTCACTGTGTCCATTCTCAATTCGGGATATGAAGCTTTTTCTGGTACCTGTCTTTCGAGCAAGTTCCTCTTGAGTCATGTGTGCTTCTTTTCTTGCTTCTCTTAGTATCTCACCAATCGCAAAAGCTTTGGCTTTTATCTCAAATTCAGTCCTGCTCTTTGATCCAATCTTACCGTATCTTTGGTCAAGGTGCTCATCAAATGTTGTTATATCTTTCATTTTTTGTCTCCTTTCATTTTAAACTCAAAATACTCCTGCATTATCCGTTTTGCTTTTTCAATTTCCTTTTTTGGTGTCTTTTGGGTTTTCTTCTGAAATCCATTAAATAATACAACTAAATTACCCTTGTCAAAGCAGCAAAATATCCTATAAATATTACTCTCAAACTCAATTCGTATTGCGAATAATCCATCGTAACCAGTCATTTGTTCAAAAAATTTACCTGGTATCTTATCCGCAATTGCCATAAGGTAAAGAACGTAGTCAATTTTATCTTTTGTTTTCTCAGTCTGATTATTGAAAAAGTCCCAATAATAGTGTCTGAAATATATCAGTTGCCTTTTTTTCTCCACTAAACAAAGTTAACGAATAATGGAACAAGATCCAAATAATCTATTCGAAATTTTTATAAGTGCAGCATACATTCAACAGTCCGAATTTCTTTGAACTGCTTCAATAATTATCACCCTTCCGGGGAAAATTCCATCCACTAGATTACCCTAAGATAGCTGAACATTGCATGGGATTTCGACCAAAGGTCAAAGTCTCATCTGACTAATGCAACTAAAAATGGTACGTACAGCATGAGAGTTCGACTGAAGGTCAAAATTCCATCCACTAGATTACCCTAAGATAGCTGAACATTGCATGGGATTTCGACCAAAGGTCAAAGTCTCATCTGACAGATAAAGCTAAAAATGGTAAGTACAACATGAGAGTTTGACCAAAGGTCAAAATCTTCTCTGACGGATACGGGAATTCTCATCAGGTAGTCTCCTGCAGGGCCAGCCAGGCCGGTATTACCTTAATCTCCCTGTTGCCGGATTTTATAATATCCTCCATATCCATTGTAATCAGCCGGAGATCATCAAAGCCCAACTTTGCTGATGCCTCAGGCAGCCCGGCAAGTTGATTAATGATGTCTATTTTTTTACCCGGTTCATTATCAGGCTCCGGCATTTCCTCATAGCCCTCTTAAGGTTTTTTGGCCTGAAAAGGAATTGAGAAATAGAAAGTGGAACCTGTGTTCTCTTCTGACTCCAGCCAGATTTCTCCTCCAAGCATTTCAATATATGATTTTGCAATTGACAATCCCAGGCCGGAACCTTCATATTTCCGTGAAAAAGAGATATCAGCTTGCTCGAACCGGTTAAAGATAGCCTTCTGCCTGACTGACTGAATTCCTATACCCGTATCTTTAACATAAAATATCAACCGGTTCTCCTTATGATTGCATCCAACAACAACTTCCCCCGACTCAGTAAACTTAAAGGCATTATTAATAAGATTGGTAAGGATGGAATCCAGCTTCTGAGTATCGGTACCTATAACTGCAGATTCTGCAGGCAATGCGTTTTGCAGGGTAAACTGCAAGCCTTTATCATCGGCCTGCGGCTTAAAAAAGTTATACAAGAATTCCAGTTGTTCGGTTATATTCGTTTCTGTAACTTGAATCTGTGCCTGTCCGGTCTCTATCTTAGATGCATCAACCAGATTAGTGACAGTATCAAGCATACGGTTGCCACTTTTTTGAATAATTTCAATAAACTCATTTTTCTCCTTACCTGAGAGCTTTGGATTTTTAAGTAATTCGGTAAAACCAATGATTCCGTTCATCGGAGTTCTGATCTCATGGCTGATGTTGGCAAGGAAGGCCGATTTAAGTTTGTCGCTCTCTTCAGCTTTTTCTTTGGACTCGACCAGGTCAGCAATCATTTTTTTTCTTTCGGAGATATCCCGGATTATGCCCTGTATTGCCTTCCCATGTTTATAATCAATGTAGGCAACTGAAGCTTCAACCTCCCTTTTTGTTCCACTCTTATCAATCGCGGTAAACTCATATAAAAAATCCACCTCTTCTCCTCTGACGATCTTTTCCACACGTTCTTCTATAAAAGGCCTGCTTTCGGGAGCGATCAGACTGATAAAATCAAAGTCAGCATGATTAATGTCATTTAAGGTATAGCCAAACATCTGCTCAAATCTGGAATTGATTATTTCAAATTTACGATCATAAAGAAGATAAATGGCATCATTTGAATTTTCTATCAACGACCGGTACTTTGCCTCACTTTCGAGTAGCTCTTTTTGAACCCTCTCTTTTTCAACTATAACCTTTCTTTTTTCAATTGCCTCCAGAACAGCAAAAGGGAGCCGTTTTATCTGTTCTTTTATCACATAATCGTTTGCCCCTGCTTTCATGCATGCAACAGCTGTTTCTTCATTCATTGAACCTGTAAGTACTATAAACGGTATAATACGGGGGAAGGATTGTGTGATCCTCAATGCACTCATCCCGTCAAATGCAGGCATGGAGTAATCGGATATTACGATGTCGGGATCAAAATCGGATAACTCTTTTCTGAATTCACTTTCCGTATCAACTACCCGGCAGGTAAAATCAATTTTCCCCTTTTTGATTTCCCGTTTCGCAAGTTCAACATCTGATGGAAGATCCTCAACAAAAAGAATCCGGATGTGTTGTGCCACATTGTTCATAATTATTCCATTTTAATTGTATGCCAATATCCTGAAAACAAATCAGGGTTGCTGGTTAAGCAACAGCCAGTAGAGGCCGAGATGCCTTATAGTTTCAACAAATTTATCAAAATCAACAGGCTTTATTATGTAACTGTTAACTCCGAGTTTGTAACTTTGAACAATATCATTTTCCTCTTTCGAGGAAGTCAAAACAATAACCGGAATAATTTTGGTTTCAGGATTGCTTTTGATTTCCCTCAGCACCTCCAGTCCATCGACCCTGGGCAACTTAAGGTCAAGCAGGATAATCTTCGGGCGTAAGCTCTTTTTCCTGCCTGCAAATTCACCTCTGGCATAAATAAAATCAAGTGCTTTCTGGCCATCATTAACAACAAGTACGTGGTTTGCAAGATTGTTCTGCTTTAAGGCCCTTAGCGCCATTTCAGCATCATTTTGATTGTCTTCCACAATCAATATTTCAACTTCGTTGAGATTTCTTGTTATTTCCATATGGAATTCTTAATATGAAACCCTCATCAGCCTTCGTCAGACAAAATAACATGAATTTTACATCAAGTACATATTGCTAAAAGAACAAAATAGTGCATGTAAAATCGACATAAAGTCAATTTTACATCAGGTACATATTGCTAAAAGAATAAAATAGTGCATGTAGAATCGACCGCAGGTCAACAAAACCTTGAGGGTTCCATGCGTTCAAGGCACTGAACATGAATTGCCTGAAAAGCATAAAATATTTATCATTAAGCTCATTAGCCTGATATTATGCACGTGAACCCATTAAATTTCTTTTCTTGGAAGCGAAAAATAAAATGTTGAACCTTCATTAATTTTCCCTTCAGCCCCTACTTTCCCTCCGTGCCTTTGAATGATACGCTGAACAATTGCCAGTCCCACACCAGTCCCTTCAAATTCATTTTCCCTGTGCAGACGCTGAAATACACCAAACAGCTTGTGCTTATATTTATCATCAAAACCTGCCCCGTAATCTTTAGTATAAAACCTGGTCTCATTTTTATTTTCTTCTGCTCCTATGATGATCTTTTTAATTTGAGATTTTGAGCTGTATTTAAGTGCATTCTCAATCAGGTTTTGCCATACCAGTTTGATTAAGGATGAATCGCAAATTACAGGCGGCATTTTTTCAATGGTGAGATCAAACAATTTTTTCTCATCGTCAGATGCCACTTCCTGAAACACTGACCAGGCTAAAGCACTCATGTCGATCCGGCTTTGGTTAATAACTACCCTTGATATCCGGGAAAGATTGAGCAAGTCAGATATAAGCTGGTCCATTCTGTTAGCATTATGCCGGATGGTGTTGATAAATCTTTTTCCTTCATCGTCTATCCTGTCCGAGTAATCTTCAATAAGGAACCTGGCAAAACCATTGATCGCGCGGAGGGGTGCGCGCAGATCGTGTGATACTGAATAGGTAAAAGCTTCCAGTTCTTTGTTGGAAAACTCTAGCTTTTCTCTTTCCTCTTTCAACTCTGTGGTTATAATATTCAGGTCTTCAACCATGCAAAGCATAGCTTTCTGGCTCTTATCGAGTTTCCGGATTTTCTCCTGCAACTCGGCTGTCCGCTCAGCAACCTGGTTTTCAAGCTCATCTTTTAATTTTCTTAACTCCGTTTCCCTCTCCTTTCTGTCGGTAATATCATTGATGCTACCATAAATCCGGATTATTTTACCGTCATTCAATTCGACCAGTCCCTTGGTACGAACCCATTTGTCAACACCATCATATGTTTTGATTTTCAATTCAAGATCATAAGGATCACCTGTTTCCAGTGTATGCGAGAATGCCTTATCCAGTTTTTTCTGATCAATGGGATGGTAAAACGAGATATCTTTTTCATATGCTGAAGGATCGAAACCGGAAGGAGAAACTCCGAATATTTCGTAGACTCCATCTGTCCAGTTGATTTTTTGTGTTTCAATATCATATTCCCATCCACCGCTTTTTGAAACTTTTTCCATCTCGTTAAGCAATAATTTCTGCTTACGCATAGACTCCAGGGTATTTTTATGTCCGGATATCTCATTCTTCAGTACCATCGTCTGTTTTCTGACCTGCCTGCGAAGAATGATAATCCATAAAATGGACATTATAATAAGCATTGGGAAGAAGAGTGAACCTGCTATTTTCAATATATCCTGAACAGTGAGTTGCTCTTTTACCGAAGGACCAAACCATTTCAGGCGTATCGCCTCGTAAGTACCATCGGCAATAACAATGGAAAGCCCTTCATTCAGCCGGTTGAGCAACAGGTAATCGCCTTTCTGTACGGCAAAGCAAAAATCCTGTCGAAACTGCGGAAGCTGCAGGTCGAGGGGTACAACTGACCGGAGTCCCATCTCCTCGAGAAGATTAATGCCAGTAATACGCTGCATTATCACAGCATCATGTACGCCACTGGCTAGTTTTTGAAAAGCTTCTTTGAAAGTATTTGTTGTGAATATCTTGCGGGAAACATTATGACGCCTTACAAACTCTTCGGCATTGTCTCCTCTCATCACAACAATTTCTTTATTTTCCAGATCTTCAAGTGAATTGATGCCCGTAGTTCCTCTTCTGACAAAAACAGCACCATGAAGAGACATATAGGGCAGGGTGAAATCGAACATGTCCTCCCTTTCAGGAGTCCTGCCAACCAGGGGAAGAGCATCGATCCTGCCTTCTGCCAGATCTTCCATTATCATGCTCCATATTCCAATTTTAATATCGACTTCGATTCCGACAGCTGCCGCCGCAGCATTGAAAAGTTCAACAGAAAAACCATCTGCGTTTCCGTTTTCATCAACAATACAGTAGGGAGGATAATCGGGTTCGGACGCAATTACTATTCTATCTTTGATATCAGAGTAATCTATGCCGTCAACCATTTTCCCGGCAGAGATATCCTGACCGTCACAGAAAAAAAATAACCCTAAAAGAAAATATTTTATCCTGGTCCTCATTACTGTGAAATTATGGATCCTTATTCCATTTCGCCCGACTCACCCTTCAATCTTTCAACCTCATCTCTGAGTTCTTTAATACGGAATTCGCGGTCAATAGTTGCTGCGCGGAACCTTTCCAGCTCAGACACTTTTTCTTTTAGTTCACTGTTTTGCTCTTCAGCCAGGGCTTCAAGATTATCTTTTAATTTACGCAATTCCTCTTCAGTTTTTTTTCGTTCGGTCATATCTGTAAGGATCACATAATAGAATTCATTATTGGATGCCAGGCGAAACTCAACCTGCCGGAAGGATCCGTCCTTGCATCTCACCGGGAACTCCATAGGATTGATTTCTGACGGGTTATCCTGTGACTGCGCAATTGATTTATTC
>PWYM01000154.1 GCA_003567855.1 Gammaproteobacteria bacterium
ACAGCCCGACCGGGATGGCGTAGTGCCCGTCGAGCTGCAGGCGGTAGTAGAGGTGCGTGCCGCACTGCCCGCAGAAGCCGCGCTCGGCCCACTCCGAGGACTGGTAGGTCGAGATGTGCTCCGCGCCATCGAACTGCACGCCGCTGCCGCACTCGATGGCGAACAGCGGCCCGCCGCCCCATCTTCGGCACATCGTGCAGTGACAGGCGGCGACGTCGTGGCCCCTGGTCGTCGCGCTGATGCCCACGGCGCCGCACAGGCAGCGCCCCTTGTGCTCGATGCCGGTGGTCATGACGTGCTCCTTGGGGGCTTGGCCCCGGTTCTGGCTGGTTACATGTCGGTTTCCAGGTCGATATCGAAGTGCAGGACCTCCTCGCGCCTGCCCAGACTCGAGTACAGCGCGATGACCGGCTTATCCTCGACACCGGTGTCTGCCTGGACGAAGACCGCGTGGGCGCCGCGTGCCACGGCGATGTCGCGCAGTCTGCCGATCAGCGCCGTGGCGATGCCCTGCCGGCGATGTTCTGCGACCACGGCAAGATCGTAAATGTAGATCTCGCTGCGTGCCTGCTCGAACTTCCGGAGCTCGTACGCGGCGAGACCGCCGATCACGTCGCCGTCGCGCACCGCGGCCAGCGCGATGAAGGTGTCGCTGGCGAGCAGGCCGCGGATGTAGGTATCGTCGGGCTGGTTGGCGCTGTAAGTCTCCGGTTCGCCGAACACGACGCCGAAGGTATCCAGCAGCGCCCGCATCCGCTCCACGTCTTCAGCCACGAGCTGTTGAATATCAGTCCTCATGCCTGCTGGCCCTCCATCCCCGTGCGCGGTCTCTTCAAGACCGTACACGGCAAACTGATCATTGCAACGCCAGCAGCGCGAGTTCGATGCGCTCCAGCGACTCGCCGAGCGCATGCAGGTGCGGCAAGCGCGCGAGCGCGCCCGGTGCCGAGGCCTCCCCGCCGCGCCTGCGCACCGCGTCGAGCACTTCGGCCTTGTAGGCCTGCAGCGCAGCCAGCACCTCCGGCGCCGGCCGGGCGTCATCGACGAGCGCCTTCACCACCGCGTCGGGCACGAAAGGATCGTGCTCGGTAAACATCGGCGCCAGCGGCTCGGCCGGGTCTGGCCACGTGGCCAGCGTCGCGGCGGTAAAGGCGAAGTACTGCAGGTAGCTCGCCGACGCGGCGATGAACTCGTTGCTGCGGCGCACGTCGGCCAGCAGCCTCGCGCGCTGTTCGGAGCGCACTTGTGCGTGCAGACGGTCAAGCACATCCGACAGCTCGGACGTCAGCGGCCGCGCCTCGGCGGCCGTGCCCGAGGCCAGCAGCCGCGGCAGCGGGGGCGCGGTGCAGCGCCCGCCGTGGATGTCCTCGCCGGCGGGTACTGACCAGAACGACTCGGCGAGCTGTCCCAGGCACTGCCCGCGGCTGCATCCGCTGCCGTCGGTGCGATAGCCGAAGGTGCAGGCACGGGTCGCCTCGTGGGCGGCGACCAGGATCGGCGTATCGGTAAGCCCGACGGCCTCGCGCACCTCGACGGACGGGCGGAAGCGTACTTCAACCCGGGCGTCAATCTCGGTCTGACCCTGGAAATGACCGCGCAGGCTGCTGTCGTCACGCGTGAATACCGCGAGCCCCGGGCGCAGGCGCGCGAGGCAGATATCGAGTTCGCCGAGTCCGTTGAGGCTCGCCCACACCAGCCGCGGCGGCAGCAGCGCGGCGCGCTGCTCGAGCGGCAGGTCCAGCGCGGCCACCGTATCGCGGTTCCAGGCTTCATTGATCTCCTCGGCGGTGACCGGCGTGCCGAAGAACCGCCGTCCCTCGGCGAGCAGCGCCCGGTCGCTGGCGAGGAACTCCCCTGCCGGGGCATCGGCACAGATCGAAAACCCGTGCCTGCCCCCGGCCAATGTCGCCTCGATGGCCTCCCGACGGCGCCCGGAAGGCAGCGGCTGGTCCAGTCCGCCGACGACCCGTTCGCCGTAGCGGTCGGCCTCGGGGTCGTCCAGCGCGGCGACCCGCGAGGCAAGGTTGGTCAACGTGCCGAGGTAACTGTCGAGCAGCTCCTCGTGCAGCTCAGCACGGAACGCCGGCCGCGTTGCGTGGCGCGGGCCGAGCACCAGCGCGGCGAGCGCATCGTGGCTGCGCCGTCCGGCATTGCGAAGCTCGGTGAGCGTCTCGCGGCGCCGCGCACGCTCATCCGGTGCGGCCGGATGCTCCTGGTAGAGACGCAGCAGCGCGACCGCATGCTGCTGCCAGTCGAAGGGATCGACGAGTGCGAGTGCGGCGCGGCTGTCCATGCCGCCCAGCGTCAGCAGCAGCGGGTAATGGCTGTGGAACGGGAACCGAAGATCGGCCGGCTCGAGAAACGCCGGGTCGAGGACGAAGTCACGGGCGCGCGTCGCGTACTGCGAGCGTCTCACAGCACCCTGCAGGAAGCGCTCCTCACAGCGGCGGAAATCGGCAGGACGCAGCCGGCCGGTCGTGGCGTCCCGGCCGCGCAGGCTGAAGCAGCGGTCGTTCTCCTCCTCGAAGCTGCTCCAGCGACGGGCCTGCTCACCGAGGTAGTCGGCACGCAGTCGCGCGCGCTGCGCCGTCTCGATACGGCCCACGTCGTCGCGCACGCCATCGAGCGTCAGGCCCAGGCGCACCAGGCGCGCATCGATCGCGTTGCTGCCGATCACGAGGTCGCTGCGAAGCGCGACGAAATCCCGGTAGCTGGCCGCGTGCAGCTGGGTGACCAGCCGCTGCAGGTCCCGGGGCGGCGGGCCGGCCGCGTTGCCGGCGTCGAACTGCGCCAGCGCGTGGGTGCCCGCGAACAGCAGGCCGAGGCCGGCGGTGGCGCCTACGAACGAACCCATCGCGAGGCCGGTGGCGCCGAGGCGGGAGTACTCGAGCAGCGGGCCACCCAGCACGCTGAAGGCGCGGACCGTCGGGCGGGTCTCGCCGAGCCAGGCGGCACCACGTCCGAGCGTGAGCAAGGCCTCGAGTTCCAGTGGATCGGTCGCGCGTGGACCCATGGCATCGGTCGCACGCATGTGCCCGGCGATCTCGCGCCAGACACCGTCGGCCGCCGCGGCCGCGAGTCCCTCGCGGGTACCGACCTGCCGCGCCTGCTGGTCGAGCGCGGCGGCACGACCCAGCCAGCTGCCGAGTTCCGGGACGGTCTGCAGGCGAGTGTCCGCTGAAAGGCGCTGGGAGAACCCGGCACCGAGCGGCAGGCCGCCCAGCGCCTCGGCGAACAGGCTGTCATGCTGGTCCGCGCACCCCGGCAGTGAGCGACAGCGCAGCCAGACCGCCGCGGCCAGGTCGAAGCCCTCAGGTGCCGCCACCCGGCCGGCGAACTCGTAGCGGCCATTGACCAGCAGGCGCGGGGCCACCTCGCGATCGAGCGCGGCCAGAAACTGCTCGGGTGCCCCCGCCGGCGCGGCAGCCCCCGACGCGAGCGCCGCGACGACTGCCGGTACGCCCCTGCCCAGGGGCAAACGACCATCGGAGGCACGGCCGCGGGCCGCCTCCCCGGCAGCGGCCTTGGCGAGCGTGCGCGCCACCTGCACCCGGTCATCGTCCGGTGCAGTGGTCGGTGCCGAATCAAGGGCGTACCAGAACCCGAGGTATGCGGCCGCGAGCGTCGGGTCGCCGAGTACGCCGAGGCGCGTGCTGGCGACGTAGGTCAGCAGGTCGGCGAGTTGGGGCTCGGGTGGTTCTGCGGATGGCACCACGTCCGGTTGCGCAAGCTGCTCCACGTCCGGCTGCGCGGCGGGTTCCACCTGCGGCTGCGCATCGGGAGCTGGGGCCGCCTCGCTTTCTGCCGGAGTCTCGACCTCTTCCACCTGCCCGACTTCCTCAGCGACCGCGTGCCAGGACCATGCCAGGGCGCAGCAAACGAGAAGCAACGGCAGGAGTCGCCCGGCAAGGAGGCGCAGGTCGTTCTCGGGGTGGCGGCACATCGGGCTGAGGGGGTACCGGCAGTCAGAGTCGGTGGGGGGTTTGACCGCTGTGCCCGGGCGGGTTCCCTGTGACCGCGTGCGTATGTGTTGATTTTCAGGAGGTGTAGCCGACGGGCGTCAGTAGCGGTACGTCTACGCGGTGAACGGGTGGATCGGACCGGTCATTTCAGCCGCTCCAACCATCGCTTGCGCACACATCACGACCGGGCAAGGGTCTACTGCGGGTGCGATAAGACTAGCCGAAGCTCAATACAGAAGCTGCCAGTTCGGTGTCGAAATACTCCGTGACCTCGGCGATTTTCCCATCGCGAATGCGCATCACCTGGCAATAGGCGTTGTTGTACGGCACGCCTGAGGTCGTCTCCGCAGTACCTGTGGTCTGCGCGACGACCATGTCCGCCTCGGCGATGAGGTTTTGGACGTCAGTGGAGAGTCCGGCCTTCAGCTGCGCGAATAGCGGGCCCAGCAACTGCTCGACCAGCGCCTGTTTTCCTCTATACGTACCGGACACCGGGGTCGTGCCTATGTTCGTCCAGACGATGTCATCGGTCAGCAAGGCGAGGCAGCCGTCCATGTCCCCACGGGCACCGGCCGCATAGAAGTCAAGGACAACCTGTTTGTTCTCGGTGCTACTCAATTCCGATCTCCACGCGCCCGCTCGAGTTCGGCGACGTCGAGCTTCTTCATCGGCAGGAAGGTTTCCATCACGCGCTGCACCACACCCGGGTCCGGATCCTTGAGCCCATCGATCAGCGCGCGCGGCGTGATCTGCCAGCTCAGGCCGTAGCGGTCCTTCAGCCAGCCGCAGGCTTCGGCCTCCGGCACCGCCGACAGCGCATCCCAGTAGTGGTCCACCTCTTCCTGCGTATCGCAGAGCACCATCAGCGACGTGGCCTCGGAGACGCTGAAGTCGTGCGCATGCGCGCTGTCCATCGCCATGAACGTCTGGCCGGCGAGCTGGAACTGCGCATGCATGACTGTACCCGCAGCGTCGACGCCCGATCCATCGTGGCGGAGGACGCCCTCGATGCTGGAGCCGGGGAACAGCGAGACGTAATGCCGAAGCGCCTCCTCGGCCCGACCGGCCATCGTCCGCGTGAACAAAAGCGAGGGCGAGACCGCCGCCCCGCCGACGTCAGCGCGGGTGCCCAGCGACAGCTGCCACGAGACGCCGTGCCTGTCGCTCAGCCAGCCATAGCGGGAACTCCAGTCGTAGCGGTCGAGCGGCATCATGATCGTGCCGCCGTCGGCGAGGCGCTGCCAGGCGCCGTCGAGATCAGTCGCGTGCTCGAACATGACGAAGAACGACAGTGCGGGTGTAGGCCGGAAGGCGGGGCCACCGTTGATCAGCACCAGCAGGTAGCCGTCCAGCATGACCTCCATCGACATGACCGAGCCGGGCGGCTGGCCGTGCTGGTCACGACCCGCCTCGGCGTAACGGGCGACATGGCCGATGCGCGAGTTCGGCAACAGCTCGATGTAGGTCCGTGCCGCCGCTTCGGCACTGCCGTCGAACCAGACGTGGGGTACGATTTTCTGCCGTACTTGTGGCATTGCCGTCACTCGTCCAGGACCATCCGGAAGCCACCGTAGATGAGGCGTTTGCCGTCGAAGGGCATGGGGTTCACGTCGGGCTGGATGCGCGGGTCCTTCATGACTTTTTCCATGCCGGTGTCGCGCACCTCGCGCGAAGGCCATTCGATCCACGAGAACACCACGGTCTCATCCGCCGCGCATTTCACCGCCATCGGGAACGAGGTCACCTTGCCGTCGGGTACGTCATCGCCCCAGCATTCGGTCACCCGCAGCGCGCCATGGTCCTTGAAGACCGCGGCGGCGTCCCGCGCGTGCTGTTCGTACTTTTGACGGTTGGCGGTCGGTACCGCTACCACGAATCCATCCACATAGTTCATTGCATGTCTCCCCCGGGACTGATCTGTTGTCGGCGGCGCGTCAGTGACCACCGGCCGGTTCGTCAATGGCCCAATGGAAGCCGAAGGGGTCGCGGACCATGCCCCAGCGATCACCCCAGAACTGGCGCTCGAACGGCATCACCTCGGTGCAGCCGGCGGCCAGCGCGCGCGACCACCAGCGATCGCCGTCCTCGACCATAAGCGTGAGCGAGAACCCCTGGGGTGCGGGTGCATCGCTTTCCCACGGGGCGCGACAGTCGGTCATCATCAGGCTGCCGCCATGGATTTCGAGCTGAACGTGCATGTAGCGCCCCGGGTGGTCGTTATCCGGGTAACGGCCCAGGTCGCGGGCGCCGAAGGCTTCCTGGTAGAAGT
>PWYM01000044.1 GCA_003567855.1 Gammaproteobacteria bacterium
CATGGCGCCTCGGCGCCCCTGCGTGCGTAGTACCACCAGTTCAGCGCGAGGCAGATCACGTAGTAGATCAATGCCCAGACGAAGAACGCGTTGGGTGAATCGAACAGCGCAAACGACACCCCGATCAGCATGCCCGCGGCGAACGGGCCGTAGGCGGCGACCGCGGCAGTCCAGCCGATCACGCCGGCGGCCTGCCGCGGGGTGAACAGCATCGGCATCTGCTTGAAGGTCGACGCGTTGCCTACACCGGCGAACAGGAACACGCCGAGCATGAAGCCGACGAAGTACGGGAACTCGGCGAGGCTGTCGGGGTGGGTGAAGAACAGCAGCCCGGCGGTGCACGCGATCATGCCGATCGCCGACCAGTGCGTGACCCGCGCGCCTCCGAAGCGGTCCGACAACGGGCCGCCGACGACCCGCATCGCCGAGCCGACCAGGGGGCCGAGGAACGCCCACGTCAAGGGATCGGGTGCGTTTTCGAAACCGCCGTAGAGCTCGTTGATCAGCACCGGGAAGGTCGCAGCGAATCCAGAGAACGAGCCGAACGTCATGATGTAGAGCACGGTCATGAAGAAACCGTGCTTGAGCTTGAAGATGTCGAACTGCTCGCGCAGGCTCGTCTGCACCGGCACGCTTTTCAGCCCGAACCAGGCCCAGAGCGCGAACGCGACGATGAACGGCACGTAGACGAGCGCGGCATTCTGCAGCCAGATGTCGGTCGGCGCGTCAGTGCCACGCTGGTAGGGCTGCGGGCTGCCGGCGAGCACGCCGAACAGTGCGATGCCGATGATCCACGGGGTCACGAACTGCACGATGCTGACGCCGAAGTTGCCTATACCGGCCTGGACTGCGAGCGCGGTGCCCTGCAGGCGCTTCGGGAAAAACAGGCTCGTCGACGGCATGAAAGAAGAGAAGTTACCACCGCCTAGGCCGGCGAGGCACGCGAGTCCGAGCAGCACCCAGTACGGCGTCTCCGGGTTCTGTACGGCGAAGAACCAGCCGATCACCGGCAGCAGCAGGCTCAGCGTCGAGAACGTGATCACGTGCCGCGTGCCGTAGAGCGGGATCAGGAACGTGTGCACGATGCGCAGCGTGCCGCCGGCGAGCCCGGGCATCGCCGTCAACCAGAACAGCTGCTCGCGCGTGAGATCGAAGCCGGCATTCGGCAGGCGCACCGCAAGCGCGCTCACCATGAACCAGACGATGAAGGCCATCGTCAGGTTCGCGGTGGTGATCGTCAGCGTGCGCCACGCGAGGCGACGGCCGTGCGTATCCCACTGACCCGGGTCCTCGGGGTCCCAGCGCTCGAGCCAGGTGCGACGATTGGTGCGGTCCATCAGCGCGGCTCCCGGTGCGGGTCTGTGCCGTGCGGCTGTGCGGCACGGCGCGCAGCCGCCTGCTGGTGCAGCTCGAGCATCTCCGGCAGTTCCGGCATCTCGTCGAGTCCGGGTACGCCGTGGCGCTCCATGCGCCGGATCGCGAAATGCATCCACGTCAGCGCCATGCCGACGAGCACGAACAGCAGCATGAAACAGCTCGTCCAGATGCCGGTGAAGTCATTGAGCATTCCGAAGACGATCGGCAGGATGAACCCGCCCAGACCACCGATCATGCCCACCACACCGCCGACCGAGCCGACGCGGTCGGGATAGTAGACGGGGATGTGCTTGAACACTGCCGCCTTGCCGAGCGACATCATGAAGCCGAGCACGAACACGATGACCGTGAACGGTACGATGCCCATCGTGAGCGAGAATTCGATCGGGCCCTCGATGCCGTGAATCACATAGTCGGTTGGCGGGTAGGCCAGCAGGAAGCACGCGCCGACCGAGACACCGAATGTCCAGTACATCACGGTGCGCGCGCCGAACCGGTCTGACAGGTAACCGCCGTAGGCACGGAACAGGCTCGCCGGCACCGAGTAGAACGCAGCCATCATCCCGGCGGTCTTGATGTCCATTCCATATACGCCGACCAGGTAGCGCGGCAGCCAGAGCGCGAGCGCGACGAAAGCGCCGAACACGAAGAAGTAGTAGAGCGCGAAGCGCCACACCTGCAGGCGCCTGAGCGGCGCGAGCTGCGCGGCGAGCGATTCGGGGCGCGCACCGGAGCGGCGACGCTCGGCGGTGACCGGGTCTTCGCGCGTCGAGAACCAGAAGATCAGCGCCATGAGCAGCAGGCCCACCGCCCAGGCCTGGGCGACGACCGTCCAGCCGAATGCAACCATTACGAACGGCGCGACGAACTTGGTCACGGCGGCACCCACGTTGCCGACGCCGAAGATGCCGAGCGCGGTGCCCTGCTCCGACGTGGGGTACCAGCGAGAAATGTACGCAACACCGATCGAGAACGAACCGCCGGCCAGTCCGACACCGAGTGCGGCGAGCAGCATCATCGGGTAGGTCTGCGCGTACGACAGCACGAATGTTGCGATCGCCGCGAGGACCATCACCAGCGTGAACACGAACCGGCCGCCGTACTGGTCGGCCCAGATGCCCAGGATGAGTCGTGACAGCGAGCCCGTCAGGATGGGTGTGCCGACGAGCAGGCCGAACTGCGTCTCGGTGAGGCCCAGATCCTCGCGGATCTGCACACCGATGATCGAGAAGATTGTCCACACGGCAAAGCACGTCGTGAATGCGATCGTGCTGAGCGAGAGGGCACGGTGCTGTTGGCTGCGTGTTGCTGTTGTGTCAGACATGGTCAGCAGTTCAGATCCCCAACGGATGGTCGACCCCATCAGCCCGAGTCGTTAAGTTGCAGTGCAACATCCCTGGTGGCCTATTCGGTACGTGGTTGCCCGTTCGATTCGACCGGTTTCTGCGGCGGTTACCGATGTCCACACCGGGGTTCAGGTGCGAGCATGTGTATCGCCTGCACGCACGACAGTCAGGACAAACCGCAACAGGATTTACCGAGCATTGAGGCCGTCGGCTGCGGTCCTGATACCCATCTTTGGGACCAGACTATCTAAGTGGTTATTTTATTACCAGTTAAAGGACTAACGGCATGCGAATCACCAGACATACCGACTACGCGCTGCGGCTGATGATGCATCTCGGCCTGTTTCGGGATCGGCTCGTCACCGTCGGCGAAGTGGCTGATGCGCACGGCATTTCGCGCCATCACCTCATGAAGGTGGCCCAGCGCCTGGCCGCTCTCGGGTACGTCGAGGCGATACCTGGCCGGGGCGGCGGGCTGGCCCTGGCGTGTGAACCCGAGGCGGTCAATATCGGGCGACTGGTGCGCGAGGTCGAGCCGGACCTGTGTCTTGCCGAGTGTTTCGATCCGCAGTCGAACACCTGCCCGATCGCGGGCGTCTGCCGGCTGCAGGGCGTGCTCGGCAAGGCGCTGGCAGCATTCTTTGCGGAACTCGACAGCTGCACGCTCGTCGACCTGCTGCGCCGACCCGGGCGGCTGCGGGCGCGGCTGGAGGCTGGAACGGCGGTGTAGGCGGTCGGGTTCGGCGCTGCTGGGGCTGGATGCGGGCTCTGGCTCTGGCTCTGGCTCTGGCTCTGGCTCTGGCGCAGGGAGGGTCGCACGGGGCCGGCGTTGGCGTTTCGGACGAAGGGTGCCGGTTTCGGCAAACGCCTATGGCGTAGCTACCCCATATAAGCGGTATTCTGACTACCAGTTTAATCGCGGGACATCAATCGGTGGAACACGCACAGACATCCGGACTCAGGCGCAGCGGGCTGCTGCTGCTCGCTTACGGTTGCACCGGCGCAGGCGCGGCAGGGCTCGTCGTGCCATTGTTGCCGACGACGCCCTTCCTGCTGGTGGCCGCATGGGCGGCCTCACGTGCCCGGCCGGAGTTTGCCGAATGGCTGCGCAATCATCCGCGATTCGGCCCGCCGCTGCATGCGTGGGAACATGAGCGTGCACTGACGTTGGAGACCAAGTGCGGGGCCGCCGTTCTGGTCGCGTCGAGCGTAATCGTGCTCTGGTGGATGGGTGCGCTGGTGCCGGTGCTCTCTGGCGTCTCGGTGGGCCTGGCAGTCGTGCTTGGTTTCGTGTTCACGCGGCCGACTGCGAACCGGGTGATGAGCGATACGAACCGGCAGCCTGGGCAGAAGGAGGCCGCGCAATGAGCCAGTCGCACAGCGTCCGGCTCGAGACCGGCACCGCGGATGGCGCGCATCGTGGGCCGGCCCTGCTCGCCTACCCGTTCCGTCCGTTCTTCATACTCGCCGGACTGTATGCCGTGATCGTCGTGTTCGGCTGGCTCGGGTTGCTGTTCGCCGGCTGGCCCGTCGGCGAGGGCATGTCGCCGCTGCGGTGGCACGCCCACGAACTCGTGTTCGGGCTGACGTCGGCGGCGATCGCCGGCTTTCTGCTCACGGCGATGTGCCAGTGGACCGGTGCGAAGCCGCTGCGCGGCACCGGGCTCGCGCTGCTCGTGGCGCTGTGGATTGCAGGCCGAGTGGCGATGTGGTCGGGCGGCGTGCTGCCGGGGGTCGTGATTGCGGTCATCGATGTCGCCTTTCTGGTCGCATTCGGTGCGATCGCTGCTCGCGTGATCATTGGCGCGGGCAGCCGTCGCAACCTGGTGCTCTTGGGCGTACTGGCGCTGCTCGTGGCAGGGAACATCGCGAGTCACATCGGCATGCGCGGCGACCAGTCCACGCTTGCGGTCGGCGCCGAGCACGCCTCGATCATGCTGGTGCTGCTGCTGATCGTGATCATCGCCGGGCGCATCACACCGGCATTTACCGGCAACTGGCTTGCGCAGCAGGGGCGGGATCGACGCGTGGTACGAGGCGATGCACGTCTCGACCTGGCCGCGATCGTCGCGACGGCGGCGGTGATTCCGGCCGCCTGGGTGACAACGCTGCCGTGGCTGATGCCGGCGGTGGCGCTGCTCGCGGCGGCGCTCAACGCGGCGCGCCTGATCGGCTGGTCGGGATGGCATGCCGCGCGTAATCCGCTGCTGTGGGTGCTGCACGTTGGCTACGCGTGGGTGGTCGTGACGCTCGTGCTGCGGGGGCTCGAACCGTGGTCCGCTGCGATCACACCGACGGTCTGGCTGCATGCGGCCGGCGTGGGTGCAATTGGCACGATGCTACTCGGCGTGATGACGCGCGTCGCGCTCGGGCATACGGGACGGCCGCTGGTGCTGCCACGCGGCGCGTCGATCATCTACGGGCTGATATCGGCAGCCGCCCTGCTGCGACTCGGCGCCGCCTTCGACTGGCTCGACTACCGCTGGAGCCTGCTCGGCGCCGGCTTCGCATGGATCCTCGCCTTCGCGCTCTTCCTCGCGTGGTTCGCGCCCATTCTCGCCAGCCCGCGCCCGGATGGCCGCCCCGGCTGATCCCCTCGCGGGTCGGACCCACGCATCTTATTGAAAAATGTTGTGTTTCATCATTTTCTGCGCCGATTCGGGTCCGACCTCGGGAACGCATTGAATTCGTTATGGTTCTGAAACACCTGCACATGACACTGGCCTACATCAGCGTCCTGGGTTTCATTGCGCGCGGCCTGTGGCGGATTGGCCTCGGGCGACCACTGGCGTCGCGTTGGTTACGCGTGACGCCGCATGTCATTGACACGCTGCTCCTTGCTACCGGCGTGGGACTGGCCGTTCAGCTCGGGATGTGGCCGCACCATGCACCGTGGTTCACCACCAAGCTGCTTCTGATCGTCGCCTACATCGGGTTGGGCATCGCGGCATTTCGATCAACGGCCCGGTGGCTGCGCTGGATCCTGTTCATGGCTGCCACGGGGACGGGATGTTGGGTCATTGCCGTCGCATGGACCCGAAGCCCCCTGCCAGGATTGGCGTGACGCAAGACTGCACGGGATTCGGTCTGCACGGTTTGTCGAGCGCGCCATGGGCACCTCGGGGACACCTCGGGGTCGGACCGCACGCGCACCGCCCCCCATGAACTTTGGACTTTAATTCAATTGCTTACCGAGGTCCGACCCACAGAGCCCTCCTCGGGATCGATACGCCCATCCTGGCTAAGCAGAATCGCCAGCGGTCGGGTGGTTTCGAATTCCGAGAAGATGATCAGCATCACCACCGTGATGGGCACACAGAGGAACGCACCCACCAGGCCCCACAGGGCACTCCAGGCCGCAAGCGACAGCAGGATCACTATAGGACTCAGATTCAGTGACCGGCCCATCAGGCGTGGCTCGACCAGATTACCGACGACCATCTGCACAGTCGTCAACCCGATCAGCGCGGTAAGAAACGGGCCGAGCGATCCGAACTGCACCAGGCTGAGCGTGGTCGGCAACAGCACGGCGACAAAGCTGCCCACATACGGGATGAAGTTGAACACGAAGATCAGGACGGCCCAGAACTCGGCAAAGTCGATGCCGACCAGTCGCATCACGATCCAGCTGCCAAGACCGACGATCGCGGAGACGAACGTCTTCAGCGCGAGATAACGGCCGATGCGTCCACTGATCTCACCCAGCGCCGTCGCCATCCGCTGGCCTCCGGCGGCACTGCCGGCAAGCCGCTCCAGCTTGGATACGAGCGCCACGCGCTCCATCAGCACGAAGAGCGTATAGATGAATACAACGATCAGGTTGCCCATGAGCGCGGCCACGATGCCAACGGCGCTGCCGACGAATTGCCCAAGGTCGATCGACGCGATCGCCCGGTCACGGACCTGTCCCAGCGTGGGGACGTCTTCCAGCCCAAGCAGTGTCGAAACCTGCTCGGTCAGTACCTGCAGATTGTCACGATAGGTCGGCAGCTGGCGCTCGACCATCGCGATGTTGCCGGTCACCAGGATCACGAGCCCCCAGATCGCGACGGTGATCAGGGCGAGCGCGAGGACATGCGCCAGCCAGTCGGGGATCAGGCGACCGACCACCGGCGCCGTCCGCACCCAGTTGCTGATCGTCCAGAACACGTAGGCGACGAACAGGCCGAGCACCAGCGGCACGAGGATGCCGCGGCCCACGTGCAGGATGTAGCCGATCGCCAGAGCGAGCACCGCCCCGGCTGCGAGCCTCGTCAGCGTGTCGGACGACACCGCCATGCGTCTCTCCCGTTCACCCGCCGCGCACTGTATCGCACCCCCGCGGGTCGGACCACCGTAACCCGCAGAAATCGCTGAAAATGGTGATCGACGGGCCCTCGATCACGGTGCGACCCTGATCTCGCTGATCCTGGTCCGACCCACGAGGGGTGCTCCGATGCCGCGCGCACATCGCTACTTTCTTCCTGGCCACGTCTGGCACATCACCCACCGGTGTCACCAGAAGGCGTTTCTGCTGCATAAGCGCGATGACCGGCTACGCTGGCTGTTCTGGCTGGCCGAAGCCCGCGAGCGTTTCGGGCTCTGTGTCCTCGACTACATCGTGACCTGCAATCACGTTCATATGCTTGTAAGGGATCGCGGCCTCAACGAGATTCCGCGCAGCATCGCGCTGGTCGCCGGCAGGACCGGGTGGGAATTCAATCGCCGCAACGAGCGCGTCGGTGCGTTCTGGCAGGACCGCTACCATGCCACCGCGATCGACAGCGAGACCCACCTCTTCCGCTGCATACGTTACATCGACATGAACATGGTCCGCGCAGGCGTCGTATCGCATCCGGTCGAATGGCGGGAAAGCGGTTACGTCGAAATCCAGGAGGGCCTGGTCGCCGATCGCCCTATCGTCGACATCCCTGCACTGCTCGAACTCACGCGTTGCATGAACAACGACCTGCTCAGGAAAGCGCTTTCGGCGAACGTGTCCGGTGTGTCAGCGAAGCAGGGCATGCAGCGCCACCCTGCATGGACCGAAGCACTCGCGGTGGGCCGCGAAGAGTATCTCGAAAGCTTCAAGTCGGAGCTCGGCCATGGCGCGCGGAACCGGTCGGTGGAGATGTCGTCACCCGGCTTTTCGATGCTCCAGGACGGGGACCTTGGCACCTACCTCGAGGGCTGAACCCGGAAACCTACAGCGGTGGCCCGGGGCCGCGCTGCAGCACCCAATAGCGCGCCAGCAGCAGCACCAGCATCACGACGGGCAACCAGAACAAACCGGGTAGCGCCGGGATCTGCCCCTGCTCCACCCAGTTGATCAGGACGCTGTGTACGCTGAAGTAGACGGTCACGACCAGCGTCGCTGACAGGACCCGGGCGGATTGTCCCAGCCGCGGATTGATTCGGCTCAGGCCGACCGCGGCAATCGACAGCACCAGCACCGACAACGGCGCATGCAGCCGCCACTGCACTTCCGCACGGTGCAGCGGGTCGTCGCTGCCGATGAGTTCAGTCAGTGGCTGGGCGCGCCGCAGCCGCTCGCGCACGGGCGGCGGCGGAGGTGTGAACAGCACGGCAAGCCTATCGAAGCGACCGGCCAGGTCGGACCGGTCGTCGGGCGTGAGCCGGTAGAGGCTCACGTTGTCGCTGAATACCAGTCGGTCGAAGCCCTGATCGTCCGTCTCGCGATACAGGCGCTGGGATCGCAGCACGTTGCGCACCCGACCATCGCGTTGCTGGACCATGACGTTGCGCAGCTCCGCCTCGTCACCACTTTCGGCGAATATCAGGAAATCTCCGAGCGTCTCGAACCGACCGGGTTCGATCATCCCCAGGTCGATGCGGACTGCCTGATCGGCCTGGATCGTGTAGAGCGTCGCGTACGCCCATGGTCGGAACGCCATGCTCACAACTGCGACCAGTACAGCGGCGATGATCACCGGGCCCATAACGGCGCGCACGATCCGCCAGCGCCCGGCGCCGGCGGCGGCCATCGCCGTGATCTCGTGCGTCGCCTGCAGCCGACCCAGCCCGACGACAATGCCCAGCACCATCGCGATCGGGATCAGCACATCCAGAAAAATGCCGACCCTGAGCAGCGCCAACGCCCCCACCAACCCCATTGGCAGGGCCTGCGACAGCGCCTGTCCGAGCGTCTGGTTGGCGTAGAACACGAGCACCACCACCAGCAGCCCGACCAGCACACCCGCGGCCGGACGAAAGATCTCGCGGCCGAGGTAGCGCTCGAGGCGGGGGATGGAAATTCCGGGTCGGACCATCGCAAGTCACTGAAAGGTAGAGAAAGGCTTCGCAGCCGAGTGGAGATCGGCGGGCAGGACGACTACCGGAGGGATTCTGGCAGAAATTTCAGTCAGTTGGCTGGGTCCGACCCCGGAAGGGGCCAGGTACCGTCCTTTTGACTTTTATTTCAGCTACTTAGCCCGGTCCGACCCCCGGGCGGCCCGGGCGGTGAGCCAGGCGGTGGCGGCGGCGGGGTCGAGGGGGCGGGCGATGTGGTAGCCCTGCATGACGTCGCAGCCGAGAGTGCGCAGGAGTTCGGCGGTGGGTTCGTTTTCGACGCCTTCGGCGACGGTTTCGAGGCCGAGGTTGGCGGCGAGGCTGATGATGGCCTCGACGATGGTGCGGGACTCGGCTGAATCGCAGGCAGTGCCTACGAAGGAGCGGTCGACCTTGATCTCGGAGACGGGCAGCCGCGCGAGCAGGCTCAGCGACGAGTACCCGGTGCCGAAGTCGTCGATCGACAGCCGGAAGCCCTTCAGGCGCAGCCGCGTGAGTACGTCCATCGCATTGGCGGCATCACGCATCGTGCCGGTCTCGGTGAGTTCGAGGATCACGCGTTCGGGCGCGACGCCGGCCTCGTCGCAGCGCGCGCGCAGCTGGTCGACGAGTTCGAGGTCCTCGACGTCGTGCACTGACAGGTTCACCGACAGCAGCAGGGGCTCGGCCGCTTCGCCTGCAGTTCCATCGCCATTGGCACCAACACCCGCAGCGCCCGCGGCAACCCCGTTCAACCCCGAAAACCAGTCCAGCGACATCGCAAACGCCCGCGCCGTCACGCGATGGATCACGTCGGACTGCTCGGCTATGGGCACGAAGTACGAAGGCGGAATTTCACCCACCTCGGGATGCGTCCAGCGCAGCAACGCCTCGAAGCCGCGTACGCTGCCGTCGACGCGCACCTGCGGCTGAAAGACCATACGGAACTGGTCGGCTGCCAGCGCCTCGTCGATGACCGCTTCGGTAATTTCGAAATCCCGTACGGCCCGGAAGCGGCCCGTTCTGTGGAAATCACCGGGAATATGGTCGAGCAGCGCGCGCAGATCGGCAGGTGTGAACGGCTTCGGCAGCAGGCCGTTGATCGCAAGGCCGCGTTCCCGCGCGGCGTTGCGCGCCGACTCCAGCACCTGGCGCCCCATGCCGCTGGTGATCAGCAACCGTGCCCGACACTGCTTCTGGCCGAGCGCACGAATGACCTCCACGCCGTCCATCTGCGGCATGTTCAGATCGAGCGCGATATGGGTGGGTTCCCAGTCGTAGACGAGGGTGAAGAACAGCGCGGGCTCCACCACGGTCTCCACCTCGAAGCCGATGTCCTCCGCGATCACCGCGATCGTTGCGGCGACCTGGGGGTCATCATCCATCACCAGCAGTCGTGCCAAGAGCCCCCCTAAGGCGCGAGCGCCTCCCCGATGCGCCGCGCAAGCTCCGCGTTTGTAAACGGCTTGCTCAAGAGCTGGACCCCAACGCCGAGCCGGCCTTCGTGCACGATAGCATTTTCCGTGAATCCCGACATGTAAAGGACGGCGATTCCGGGACATTTTTCATGCACCCGCTCGGCAAGATCGCGGCCGCTCATGCCCCCGGGCATCACGACGTCCGTAAGCAGCAGATCGAACGGCCCCTCCCGCTCGAATGTCGCCAGACCACTCGGGCCATCCCCGGCACTCATGACCTCGTGGCCGAGCGCCTCGAGCTGGGCGCACACATGCGAGCGCACGAGCGTGTCATCCTCCACGACGAGCACCCGCGACGGCGGTGCCGGCACCACCGACAACGCCCGGTGCCGACCGGTCTCATCCTGCGCGGCCTCCGGGGCCAACGGCAGGTAGAGCTTGACCGTCGTGCCATGGCCCGGCTCTGAGTAGAGCCGCACATGTCCGCCCGTCTGCCGCACGAAACCGTAGACCATGCTGAGTCCCAGGCCGGTGCCCTGCCCCGTGCGCTTGGTCGTGAAAAACGGCTCGAAGGCGCGCTCACGGGTCGTCGCATCCATCCCCGTGCCGGTATCGGAGACGGCGACCAGGACGTGGGTGCCGACGGCAGCCTCCGGATGCGTAGCCACGTAGGCGGCATCCAGGACCACCTCGCCGGTCTCGATCATCAGCCGACCTCCGTCGGGCATCGCGTCACGCGCATTGATGCACAGGTTCAGCAGTGCACCCTCGAGCTGCGATTCGTCGACCATGGCAAGGCGAACACCGCCCCCGTAGTCGACCTCGAACTCGATTGCCTGCCCAAGCGTGCGGCGTACCAGTGTGTCCATACCCGCGATCAGCGTATTCACGTCGACCGGCGCCGGCGACAGCGGCTGGCGCCGTGCGAACGCGAGCAGCGAACGCGTCAAGTCGGCACCGCGTCGGGCCGCGGTCAACGACATCTCCGCCAGCATGCGCAGACGCGGCTGATCGTCGAGCTTCTCGAGCAGCAGTTCACTGTTGCCGAGGATCACCGTCAGCAGGTTGTTGAAATCGTGCGCCACCCCGCCGGTGAGCTGTCCCACCGATTCGATGCGCTGCAGTCTGCGCAACTGCGCCTCGAGATTCGCCTGCACCGAAACGTCTGACAGTCCGCCGACCATGCGCGTCGCGCGACCGTCAGCATCGCGCAGGATGATACTGTGCTCTGCGATGTCCACGTATTCCCCGTCACGCTCGTAACGGTACTGCAAGCGAAAGCGTTCAGTATCTCCGGCCAGATACGCGTGCAGCGCATCGACGACGCGTTCGCGGTCATCGGGATGCAGTCCCGCCGCCCACCGTTCCAGCGAACCGGCCAGCTCTGAGGACGCGCGCCCCAGCACGGTCTGAACACTGTCACTCCACCAGATATGGTCGCGATCGAGATCCCAGTCATAGACCGCATCGCTCGTGGCCTGGGCGATTGCCCGGAAGCGTGCCTCGCTGTTGCGCAACGCGGTCGCGGCGCGACGCTGTGCCGTGACATCCTGGAGGTACAGCGCCACACCCTGCTGCGACGTGCGCAGGCCGCAACGCAGGAAGCGGCGTTGGTCATCGAGCACGAGTTCAAGCTGGGCATCGCCCGCACCGTCCGCAGCGCTTTCGACCGCAGTGAGCAGCGGTTCGAACTGTTCCCCGGGAAAAGCCTCGGTGAGTGCCACGCCCAGCAACTGCTCACGCCGGCGCAGCAGCAGCCGCTCGGCCTCGGCGTTGACGTAGGTAATGCGTGCGGCGGTATCGGTTGCGAGAAACCCATCGGCAAGATTCTCGAGCATCGTATCGAACTGCACCGCCAGCGTCCGCGCCTGCTCCTCTGCCTCGACGAATCGATCGACATCATGGAACGCACCGAAGACCCCGACGATCCGGCCCTCGTCATCCCTGGCGGGAAAGCCCATCGTTCTCACGCGCACGCGCCGACCGCTCGCGGTCAGCAGCGGGAGGGTCTCGTCGTAGGGTTGCCCGCGCGATGCGCAGGCGGAAAACACCGATGCGATGCGTTCACGACATTCGGGCGCGTAGAAAGCGATGCTGCGCTCGATGCTGATCACCGTACCCCGCGGCATTTCGTGGATATCACAGACCGCATCCGACCACTCGCAGGTGTTCGCGTCCAGATCGACGTACCAGCCGCCGAAGCGGGCCATGTCGCTCGCCAGCCGCAACAGCCGCTCCGACTGCCGCAGGCGTGGCTGAAGCGTCCGGTTGCGAACCGCATCGATGACAGTTGCCGCCTGCGACGACAGCACGGGTACCAGTTCTGCGATGTCCGGCGACAATGCGCCAGGCGCCCACGCGACAAGTTCGAGCACTGCGGCAGGCTCCTCGTCGGCGATCACCGGCACCCATGCAAGCCCGCTCGTCCCTGCATCTGCGACCGCCTGCAGCGATTCGGCCATGGCACCGCAGGTGACGTGGCGATGGCCGTCGAATGCATCTTCGCCGGCGCGGCCCCGGCCTGGCTGTCCGGCGCCTAACTCTGACGCCAGGTCCGCGAACACGACCGGTTCGCGCAGTTCCATCGCGCGGGCGGCCAGAGCATCAAGCGCTGAGCCAAGCACCTCGGGCGGCACCTTGACCTCGGATAATGCCTGCGGCAGCGACACGACCCCGACTGCGTTGACCGCCCCATCCCGCCCGGAGAGGCCCGGGTCGACGTTCAGCAGCCGCACTCGCCCGGCGCCGGTCGCGCGCAACACCAGCGCCAGGAACCCGTCGACGGGATCCGGTTCGGAATAGCCGGTCATGACTGGCGCCCTCCCCCTTCCCGCGGGTGCCGTCAGCGCTGCAACCAGGCGACAGCGCTCGCGGCATCGGTCAGTACCCTGACGAGCAGACCGGCGTTGGTGGCTGCGAGCGCAAAGAACTCGCGTGTGCGATCTCCGACATCGACCAGCAGCGCGATGCGCGAACCAGCGGGCAAGCCGCTTGCGCCGATCAGGCGGTGCGCGAGTTCATAATCGGCAAATTCGGGTGCCGCGTCACGGGTCCCCCGCAGATCGACCAGGAACAGTCGCAGCGCAAGCTCACCCGCGGCCGTCGCCGCGCTCTCCAGTAACTCGAGCGCCAGCGCCTCGTCGGTATCAGCGTGGACGGTGATCCGGACCATGCCGGCGTCTCCATCGACGTCTATCGAGAACCTTTCTATTGCGACCCCCTCCCGGGCCACCGCTACCGGTCGAGTGTACGATGTCCACTGACCCGCGACCAGTACACGGTCCGACCCGCGACCGACACATGGTCCGCCGCCGCAGGCAGGGCAATATCGCTGTCAACGGCCGCGCGGGCGATGACTCGAGGTCCGGCTCCCGGCGACCACGACTCGAAGCCCGACACCCGTCGACATAGAATGGACCCCGACCCGAGATGCCCGGAGCCTGCCGATGAAGTTTCCCGTCAAGATCACCGTCGCGATCCTGATCGTTGCGGTCGTCGCGCTCGCCGTGTCACGACTCCCGGGGGGCTTCAGCACCGACCTCGCGAGCGTCGGTGGCGGCTCAGTGACGGTAGTCATGGTGCACGACCACAACTTCGTCTCCAGCGTGGAACTCATGGAGGCGCTGAACCGCGTGCGTAACGACTTCGAGCCCGAGATGCAGTTTCTCGTCGCCGACGTCAACCACCCGAACGGCGCCGCGTTCAAGCGCGAGCATGACCTTGAAGTGGTCAGCCTCTACGTCTTCGACCCGCAGGGCGAACGCGTTGGCGAACGCCTCGTGCACGACGATCTCGATTCGCTGCGCGCCTTCCTCGAAACCCACAGGCCATGACCGCATGCGCACTCCCTCTTTCCCCGCCGACGAGGCACTCCGCCGCGAGACCATCGCCGAGCTCGACCTGCTTGGTGCAGACCTCGAAGACCGCTTCGAACGCGTCACGCGCCTCGTGTCGATGGTGCTGCAGACGCCTATCGCGGCATTCTCGATCGTCGAGGGAGACCGCCAGTGCTTTCGCGCAATCCAGGGCCTCGACGCCGTCGGCACCGCCAGAGACGTGTCGTTCTGCGGGCATACGATCCTGCAGCAGGGCGTCTTCGTCGTCACCGATGCCCGCCGTCATCCATGGTTCAGGGACAACCCGCTCGTCACCGGCGATCCGAACATCGGTTTCTACGCCGGCGCACCCGTCCGGGCACCCAACCAGCGCGTGGTCGGCAGCCTGTGCGCCATCGACACACACCCCCGCGAGCTGACCCCGACGCACCGCCGCGCGCTGACGGACCTGCGGGACATCCTCGAGGAGGAACTGGCGTTGCGTGCAGGCGCGGTCCGTGCGCCGACTACAGGGCTCTACACCCGGAGCTTCTTCGAGGACGTCGCGCGCCGCGAGCTCGAACGCCTGCAGGGACGCAAACTGTCGGTCGCACTGCTGCTGGTGCGCGTCGACGACTTCGACGGCTTCGTCGACCTCCAGGGGCACCGCGCCGGTGACGCGCTGCTGCGCGCCGTTGCCGACTGCCTGCGCAGCACGTTCCAGGCGCCCGGCCAGCTGATCGCAAACTACCGCGCTTCGGATTTCGCCGTGCTGCTGCCCGACTTCGACCGGCGCACCACGACCGAGCATGCGAGGACATTGCGCGAGCGCGTATCGGCACTCGCACAGGCGCATCCCAGCACGGCGTCGGGCCAGGCGGCCGTGAGCATCGGTGCCGCGGTCGCCGATGCCGAACCCAAGCGCAAGCTCGGCCTGAGCGGACTGGTGACCGTCGCCTACGAGGCGCTGGCAAACACGCGCGACCTGGGCAGTGGCGGGGTGAGCATCCTCTGATCAGCGGTTGCCGGCCCGTGCGCCGGCGTGGTTCTCGTTCAGGGCAATACGGTCGCAGGTGTCGAACACCAGTGACACGAGGTAGTCGAGCGACTGCAGGCGACCGCTTTTCGGATCCATACCGTGCTCGTAGTCATTGAGGTAGAGCATCAGGACCGCGTCGCTGCTGCCCCCGCCCTGACTCGTCAACAGTGGCAGCGCCTGCAGTTTCTCGAGATGGAACAGGCGCGCCGTGTGATGCAGTCGCACCCACTCACGCGAGCGGCGCAGGTTCTCGATCAGCAGCGGTCGACCGGTCGTCGCCGCAACCGCGACTGGACTCCAGCTCGAGTTCACCGGCACCGTCTCGACCGCGCGGATCAGCGCCGGGTCCATGCCCCGCCAGCAGAACGCCCTGAACCGGCCGGCGCCGCGGTCGACCCGATAGAGGCCGAACGACGCGAAATCGACCAGCGACGAGATCAGCTCCGCGAGCGCCACCGCGATGGCCTGGCGGCTGTCATGGTCGACGAGCTTGCGCAGCAGCGTGTTCATCAGCACGCGCTCTTCCTGCGAGCGGCGGAACTCGGTGAGGTCGCGCAGGATCGTGCTCGCCATCAGTTCGCCGCTCGCGGACTGGAACAGCGAGCTTCGCACCTCGGCCTCGAATACCGAGCCGTTGATCCGACGCACCGAAAGCTGGCCGTGATAGAGCCCCGTGCTGTCGCGGTGGCGTACTGCTTCTGTATAGCGGGGGTCTTCCTGGTCAAAGATCCGCTCGCGGCTCAGGCCACGCAACTCGCCCATCGAGTAGCCGAGCAGCCGTGAGGCTTCGGAGTTCGCGTCCTGGATGATGCCTTGGCGGTCGACGATCAGGATCGCATCGAGGCTTGCCGCGATGATCTCCGAATAGCGTACCGTGAGTTCGTGCTGGGCCTGCTCGAGGTGCAGTTCCCGGCGGCGGTCGGCGCCGAGTATGTAAAATCCACCCGCGCCGCCGTCTTCGTCAAATCGCACGAGCGTCGCATCGATCGTGCCACTGAAATGCCCGTCGCCGCACACCAGGTCTACATTCGCTTCAACCGTTGTGCCGGGCTGCATGGCCTGGAGGGTCGCATCCAGGCCCGCGGTCTTCAGCGGCCCGACGAAGTCGAACAGCGAACGCCCGATGCACTCACCGGGGCCCAGCAGCTCACGCGTGTGCGCGTTCGCATCCCGGATGACGAGATCGGCATCGACTTCCAGCGCCACCCCCGAACAATGCCTGAGCAGATCCCGGCAGCGCTTGTGCAACCGCCGCGAGCGGCTCTGCTGATCACTGATGAGCGGGTCCTCGCCGAGGACCGCCATCACCGCCGATTCGCCGCTGTAGAGCACGCGCCTGCAGTCGAGCCGCACGGTGACCTGCTCCCCGTCGTGGCGCTTGAGGCGCATCACCGACGCGACGTCACGCTCAACCGGCACGCGCTGTATGAGCGTCAACAGCTCCTGGCGGTCCTGCTCGGGCTGCAGTTCGGAGAGCTGCTCTCCGAGCAGATCGTCGGCCGACCAGCCGAGGAACGACAGCAGCGCCCGATTCACCTCGAGCAGGCGCAGCGTCCGCGGCTCCATCAGCAGCGCCGGCACCGGTAACGCGTGGAAGTCGTGCAGCGTCGCGTCGGGCGCACGAAGCCGGACGGTCTCCCAGGCCTCCAATCCGGGCGGGTCGACAAACACCGACGCGGCGTGCCGCGCATCCGGCGTGTGCCGCGCGCTCACAGCAACCTGCCGCTGAGCGACTGCACGAGCAGCTTCGGCACCTCGTCTGCAGGGACCGGGGGGCTGTACAGAAAACCCTGCACCTCGTCGCAGCCCAGACCGGAAAGACATGTTTCCTGCTCGTTGCGTTCGACGCCCTCGGCCACGACCGTCATGCCGAGCGCGCGTCCGATCGCGTGTACCGCGGCGACGATCTGAAAGTCCTCGTTGTCACCGGGCAGATCGTCAACGAAGGCCTTGTCGACCTTCAGCGTCGACGCGGCGATCTTCTTCAGGTAGGACAGCGACGAATAACCGGTGCCGAAGTCGTCGATCGCGATGCTGAACCCCGCCTCGCGCAGCCGCAGAAGTTCGCTGTGCACATCACCGTAGTGATCGACCAGCGTCCCTTCGGTGATCTCGAGCTCGATCTCCGCGGGGCGGACACCGGCCTCGTGCGCCACCTCGAGCACCCGGTCGGAAAAGCGCGAGTCGCGAAACTGGACCACCGATAGGTTCACGGCGACCATGGGCACCAGCACGTCATCGGCACGCCAGCGTGCAAGCTGTGCAAACGCTTCCTGGAGCACCCACATCCCGATCTCGCGTATCAGCCCGGTTTCCTCTGCCAACGGGATGAACTCGCCGGGCGACACGGCGCCGAGCGTACGGGAGTTCCACCGCAGCAGCGCCTCGACGCAGCGCAGCTCGCCCGTGGCCAGCGCATAGCGCGGCTGATAGAGCACCGACAGTTCATCCCTGGAGACGGCCTGGCGCAGATGCCTGACCAGGTCCACGTTGCGCTGCATGCGCTCGCCCATACCGTTCTCGTAGAGCTGTACGCCGGACGGGTCGTCAACCGCATTGAACAGCGCGACGTCGGCCCGCCGCAGCAGCGCTTCCGCGTCGTCGCGACCGCCATGCGACAGCGCTCCGCCGACCAGTACGCGCGACAGCGCAACGCCACCTTCGCCACTTGTCGGCTCGGCAAGCAGGCCGTGCAGGCGCAGCGCCGCCTCGTGCAGATGCTGTTCGCTTTCACAGCCCTCAATGAACACGCCAAACTGATCGTCACCAATACGCCCGCAGGCGCGTGACGCATCCGGCATCGCCAGCATCCGCCGACCGATCTCGACGAGCAGCGCATCGCCCGTGGCGTGGCCGAGGGTGTCATTGACCACCCGCACCTCGTCCACGCGCAGCAGCAGGCACGCGACGTTCGCCCGGTTCTCACGCGCGCGCATCAGCGCCTCTTCCATGCAGTCCAGGAAAAACCGCTTGTTCGGCAGACCGGTGAGTTCATCGTAATGCGCGAGGTATTCGAGCCGGTCCTCGTACTCGCGCATCGGCGTGATATCCGTGCAGACGACGACATAGTAAGGCAGCGCATTGATGTCGTCGCTCAGGCGGCGTACACGCACGAATTCCGTGTACCACTCGCCGTCCTTGCGCTGGCACGCGTATTCGCCTTCCCATTCCCCCTGTGCATGCAGCGCCTGCTCGATGCGACGCAGCAGCGCGCGCGAATTGCCGGCCCGCAGCCACTGCACCGGGTACCCGCCACGCACGTCGTCGGCGTCGAAGCCTGTGATCCGCGAAAACGCGTCATTGACGTTGACGACGGCCAGGCGGTGGTCGAGCACCATCAGGCCCTCGGACATCGCCTGCATCGCGAGCGCGTTCAGGCGCCGCTCCGCCTCGCCCTGCATGACCGCGGTGACGTTCTCATGGGCGACGACGACGCCGGCCTTGCCGCCGCCGCGCAGCGGCGTGACCTTCATGCTGAACCAGCGCGGCTGGCCCGGCCCGTGACAGGGGTATTCGGCAACGAAGCTCTGGCGCTCGCCGCGCATCACCGCCTCGATGCCTTCCAGCGCCTGTTTCGCGAACGGCCCGGCGGACTCGTCGTCGACAGCGTGGCGGCAGACGTCGAGGTAGTTCTCGCCCAGCGGTGAAGCCGCCTCCGTCCCGCCGTCACTGCCATACGCGAAGCGCTGCCACGCCTCGTTGACCGCGACGATGCGGCCGTCGCCGTCGAGTACCGCGATATGCGCGTCTATGGATGACAGCACCGCCTGCCCGAGACTTTCCTGTTCGGCGAGCCGGCGGCTGATGCGTTCCCTTTCGTCGGCCATGCGATGGCGCTCGATGGCGCTTTCTATCGCCGCCGGCAGGCGCGCGAGGCGGTCCTTGAGCAGGTAATCGGACGCACCCTCGCGCAAGGCCTCCACGGCGATCTCTTCGCCGACCGTGCCGGAGACGAGAATCACCGGCGGGGCACCGGGCGTCTCGGTGACGATGCGCACCGCCTCCATCCCGGAGAAGCCCGGCAACACGTAATCCGAGATCACGATGTCCCAGGGCTCCTGCAACGCTTCGCGCAGCGCCGGCCCGGCGCAGACCACGCGTGTGGTCAGCGCGTAACCCGCCCACTCGAGTGCCACCGTCAGCAGCTCCGCGTCGGCGGCGTTGTCCTCGACCAGCAGCAGGCGCAACGGCCGCCGCGGGGCGAGTTCATCCGGCTGCGGCTTGCTCATTGACCTTCAACCAGTAGTGACTGACGTGGGATACGGTGGCCTGGAAGTCCTCGTGCCTGACGGGTTTTCGCACGTAGGAATTCGCGCCGGCGTGGTAGCTTCGGAGCACGTCCTCCTGCTGGGACGACGACGACATCACGACCACCGGCACCGACTGCCACCGCGGGTGGCGGCGGATTTCGGCAAGCACGGCAAAACCGTCGAGCCGGGGCAGCTTGAGGTCGAGCAGCACGACGCGCGCCGGCGCTACATCGCGGCGCTCCAGCCACGCGATCGCTTCGGCCCCATCGCGGGCCACGTGCACGGGGGGCGGCGCCTGGCTCTCACGCAGCGCGAGCAGCGTGAGCGCCTCGTCGTCGCGGTTGTCCTCGACGAGCAGCACGTAACTGTCAGCGGACGGCGGCAACGGCATCCCCCGGCTCCCCGTGACGCGGGTTCATGACCGGATCGCCGAGCACGAAAAAGAACTCGGCGCCCTGGTCGGGTTCGGCCTGCGCCCACACGCGCCCCCCGTGGCGTTCGACGACACGTTTTACGGTGGCCAGCCCGATGCCGGTGCCGGGATACGCGTCATCGGCATGCAGGCGCTCGAAGACGCCAAACAGCTTGTCGGCGTGGCGCATGTCGAAGCCGACTCCGTTGTCACGCACATAGTAAACCGTCTGCGCATCGGTAGTCAGCCGACCGAAGTGTATTTCGGCCGGGTCGCGTAACGCGGTGTACTTCCATGCGTTGCCGACGAGGTTGTCGACCAGTGTCGTCAGCAGGGTCCGGTCACCGCGTACCGGCATCGGCGTATCGACGACCCATTCCACGCGGCGTCCCGGCTCCACCTCGGACAGGCGTTCGAATGCGGCGTGTGCGAGTTCGTCGAGGCGCACCTCGTGGCTGCTGAGCTCATGGCGCGAGACCCGCGAGAGCTGCAGCAGCGCATCGATGAGCTGCGACATCCGTTCCACGCCGCCGGTGACGCGGCCGAGATAGTGGCGCGCCTGGTCGTCGAGTCGATCGGCGTAGCCCTGCTCCAGGATGCGGGTGAAGCCGCTGATCGCACGCAGCGGCGCGCGAAGGTCATGAGAGACCGAGTAGGCGAAGGTCTCGAGTTCGCGATTGGCCTCCTCGAGCTCACGGGTACGCAGCTGCACGCGGTGTTCGAGATCGGTATTCAGGGCGCGCACGGCCTCGAGCAGCTCGAAGTTTTCGACTGCAACCGCCGCCATGGACGCAATCTGTACAAGCAGGCTCTGGTCGTTTTCGTCGAACTCGCCCTCGAAGCGATCGGAGAGCTGCAGCAGGCCGATGTTCTCACCGTTGCGCCGGACCAGCGGCACTGCCAACAGGCCACGCAATGGGGGATGCACAGCCGCGTATTGACTGAAACCACGCCAGCCCGGGTGCGCCTCGAGCGCCTCCTGTGTCAGGCGCAGCGGCTCGTTTTGCGTGCACACCTGGCAGTAGATGCCGCGTCCGTCGGGCATCACATCGAAATGGCGATACCGCGCATAGCGGTCGGAGAGCGACTTCTTGAAGATCTGTCGCCCTGGGACGCCCTGTGAGTGCCTGTCGGGCCCGAAATTCAGCGACATCGCGGCCATGTGTGCGCCGATGATCAGGCGCGCCTGCCCCGTGATCCGATCAAGTGCGGCATCGAGGTCATTGGTTGACAATACGAACTCGGCGAGCGCGGCGATCTCGACCATGCGTTCGGCGTTGCGGCGGATTTTCCCCGCCTGCGCGACTTCCGCATCGATATCCTGCACGCTGCCGTCGAGCCGGGTCGGACGCCCGTAGTCATCACGCGTGAGGCGAGCGTGCGAGCGGACGTGGTGATGACTGCCATCGTGCAGTATGACCTCGTGCTCGGCGAGGAACGGTTGCCCGGTGCGTACGGTGTGGCGAAGCTCCTCGTTGAGCGGTCCGTGCAGATGTTCCGGGATAAACGTCATGAAGTTCGTTCGTGACGGATCGAAGCTGTCGCGATCGACGCCGAATATGCGATAGACCTCGTCGGACCAGGTGATCGTCTTGGTCTCGAGGTCGAGCCCCCAGTAGCCGACCCGCGCAATCGTGCCCGCGGTCGCCATCTGACGTTCGGATTGGGCAAGTCGCTCTGCGCGCTCCCGGCTGACGATTGCGATGTGAAGCGCCGCGTAGATCAGTGAAGCAACAATGAACGCGAGCAGCAGCATGCTCCGGATCAACGGGTTGATCGCGCGGTCGATATAGGCCTTGGTCGGCCATACCGCGAGGTGCCACTGGTGGCCCATCACATCCCCGGTGCGCACGTCGGCCACCCACGCTGCGGCGTGCTCCGAACCTTCAGGGTATCGATAGACCTCCTCGCCATCGACGAGCACCGCGACGACGAAATCGTCCGAGACGCTGCGAAACAGCTGCGCAGCGAATACCTCGAGCGCGCCGGCGCCGACGATCAGACCGATGACCTGGTCGTCGTGCACGATCGGCGTTGCGATCAGCACCCCCGGATCACCGCCGCTGAACTGCACGACTTCACTGATACGCGGCTCGCGCGATGTCAATGCGTCGCGGAACAGCCGCTCACGCGGCGTGTCGATGACGACAGTCTGGCCGGCACGATACGCCAGGTCCTGGTCCCTGACCTGCATCGCGAGGATCCTGAATTCGGGATCGAGAAAAGCGAGACCGTCAACCGACGGGGAATCGTCTATGATCATTCGCCCGGCGAAATTGAGCGCTTCGAGATCACCTGCCAGCACGTGTGGCACCACCGCATCGGCCAGTGAACGTATGCGATCAACGCGCCGCTGGTGCTCTGCCTGGACTGTCAGCGCAACGCGCTGCGAGGCGAAGTCGGTCTGTTCAGCGATGATCGCGCTGTCGCGCGTCGACGCATACAGCCAGGTCAACAGGCTGCAGAAGACGAGCGCGATCGCGAGCGTCAGTGCGATCTGCTTCTGGCGCTCGACGGGCGGCTGGTCACGCGGCAGCGTATCGGGCAGCAGCGCGATACCGATCAGCAGGAACGAGATCGCCGCGAGCAGGCCCATTTGAGTGAACTGTTCGCTACCAAGCAGCCCCGGCATGCCGGACGCGTAGGCGATCAGGTGCACACCGGCGAGCAGCAGCGCGAAGCAGCACGCCGCCCAGCGGCCCAGGTCACGGATGCTGCGCCCGCGAGACCAGATGCCGACGAGCGCCGCCACGCTGATGAACATCAGCCCGAACGCTGCGGTCGGTGCCATGCGCCCGCGATGGCTCGTGAGCGGTGTCGCGTCGACGTCGAGGAGCAACCGGTCGATGCCGGTGTCGACGAAGAGAAGGTACTGGAGCAGCGTCAGCAAGCCGATTACGAAGACGGGCGCGATGAGCAGCGTGCGCAGCCACGGCAGCGGCCGGGCCAGCATCGCCATGTGCAGGAGCGCCAGAGACAGTGCCAGGTTGAACTGTACGGCAGGCCAGTCGGGATGGAGCTGCACCAGGTCCGGACGGCCCGCGAACCACGCGGCCAGAATCGCCGCGCAAAGCGTCAGGCCGAGCAGCGAGGCGGTCAACCTCGAAGCTCGAATCGGCAATCGCCCGGCAGTGGCTGCACCGGCCATCGAGACTCCGCAATCCCGGGGTTTTCCGGGAGGCAACAGCGGGGCGCGGGCCGTGGCCCGCTCAGACGTGCATTGTCGAGCCCCTTGCGCGGCAACTCGACATAACCGGTCACATTTCGTCGAGCTGCGCCAGAAGTTCCGCCGTCTTTGCCTCCATCAGTGACCGATCGCCCCGGGACTCGACGTTCAGTCTTACCAGCGGCTCGGTGTTGGAGCTGCGTACGTTGAAGCGCCAGTCGTCGAAGGCCATGGAAAGCCCGTCGGTGTGATCCACGTCACATGCCGCGGGCCGGTACGCGGTCTCGAGCGCGGCCAGGGCGCCGGCCGGGTCCGACAGGCTGCGGTTGATCTCGCCGCTGACGGGGTAGCGGCGCTGGCGCTCGGCGACGAGCTCGGCGAGCGGCTGGCGCTTCGCCGACACGATACCGGCGACCAGCAGCCACGGAATCATGCCGCTGTCGCAGTAGGCGAAGTCGCGGAAGTAGTAGTGGGCGCTCATCTCGCCGCCGAAGACGGCGTCCTCGAGGCGCATGCGTTCCTTGATGAACGCGTGGCCGGTCTTCGACTGCACCGCGACGCCGCCGAGACCCTCGACGAGGTCGATCGTGCTCCAGGTCAGGCGCGGGTCGTGGATGATGCGCTCGCCGCTGCCGGGGCCGGCGAGTTCGAGGAAGTGCGCCGCGAGCAGACCGACGAGGTAGTAGCCCTCGATGAAGCGGCCCTCGTGGTCGAAGAAGAAGCAGCGGTCGAAGTCGCCGTCCCAGGCGACGCCGAAGTCGGCGC
>PWYM01000226.1 GCA_003567855.1 Gammaproteobacteria bacterium
CCAGATCGCGATCGGCGACTTTGGTGCCGGATTTTCGTCGTTGGGCTACCTGCGAAACTTTCCGGTCAGCTGCCTGAAGATCGACCGCGAGTGCGTCGCCGGCCTGCCCACTGACAACGGCGACCAGGCCGTCGCGCGGTCGATCATAGGCATGGCGCACTCGCTCGGCCTCACCGTGATCGCCGAGGGTGTCGAGTCACATGCACAAATCGAATTTCTTGCCGCTGAGGGATGCCAACAGGCGCAGGGCCATCTGTTCTCTGCCCCAGTCTCGGCGTCGGAACTGCGCCGACTGTTCGACGTGGCCGGCAGGGCCCGCCCCGTTCCCGAACGTGGAGCCCCCGCCGGATCCAGACCCACCATTTGATTTCAACTGGAGAAGTGACAGTGCTGACGATCACCCGCCGTGTCGGCGAAACCATCCACATCTTCCCGGCCGAGGATCTCGACCCGAACATGACCGTCGGCGAACTGTTCGGCGATCGGGAAATCGTGATCCGCATCGGACCCGTGAGCGGGTCGCGCGTTCGCCTGTCGGTGACCGCCCCGCGCCAGCTCAAGATCTGGCGCGGCGACGGCAGTGCGGACTGCAACCCCGAGCAGAGCGAGGACGCGATGGCACCCGAACCTCGAAGCCTGCGCCACGCATAAGGCCCGATGATCGCGCTGGCAGTGCGAGGCGGCAAACGGAGGCGACGCCACTCGGAATTCCCTTAGTGCCACGACGGAACGCGTGGGGCACCATGGCGATCGCGTTCGTTCATCCGTTCGTGGAGTGCCGATGGAACCTGTCGAAAGCCGCTACGAATTCCGCTGTTTCGTCTCCCCCATGGAACCGCTGCCCCCGGCGACCATACAGGCCATGGGCGACGTCACTGCCCGCGAAAGCCGCGAAATCTACGCAGTGAGCGCCCTCGGCACAGGCGCCAACCTGAAGTACCGCAACGGCGAAATGGACCTCAAGCGCCTGCTCGCCGTCGACGGCGATCTGGAGCAATGGTCACCTGGCGAACGCACGAGCTTTCCGGTGGCGCATGAGTGGCTCACCGAGGTGCTTGCGCTCGGCCTCGGTATCGGCGACGCGCTTGCAAGCGCGCCCGAAAGCGTCACGGCACCGATGCTGTTCGAGGAACTGCTTCGCACAGTCCCGGGTGTAGGCCTTGCGGACGTGCGCAAGGCCCGACGTATTTTCGAACACGCGGACTGCAGGGCCGAACATGCCATGGTGCACATCAATGGCGCTGCAATCGTCACGCTCTGCGTGGAATCGACCGATCCGAACGCGGTCCGCGCCGCCCGCGCGTCGCTCGGATTGTCGGGGTACGAAAACACCTCCTATCCGACGGCGATCGCACGCATCATGGGGTTGTCGCCGGTACCGCTGCACTACTGACGCCGCTCCCGCATGGACGCGAGCCCCCCCCCTCCCGATTCGGCCGACACGCCTGCCCGAACATCGGGACATGCCGACCCGCTCGATATGCGCCAGTACCGCATGGAGGCGCTGCCGGCACGCCAGCGCTCCCCCACCGAGCGCTGGCTCGCGGTGGCGGGTCTGCCGCTCGCCTTCGCCGCGTTCGTAGCCTTCGGTTTCGTGTGGACACCGCAATGGCTGATCGTCGCTGACCCCGGAGCGCTCAGCGACAGTGCCGCGAGCGTCTTCGAGCAGGTGGGCAGCGAGGAGTTCCTGCGCCGCAACCGCTTCATGCTCGCGGTATTCGTCGCCGCGATCATTCTCTGGACGACCGTTGCACTCCCGAACTACCTCGTCTCGCTGATCGTGATCATCACGCTGGTACTGACCGGCGTGCTGCCGGAGCGCGAAGCCTACGCCCAACTCGGCCATCCGATCATGTGGCTGAACATCATGTCGTTCATCCTCGCGAGCATGCTCGTGAAGACCGGGCTGGCGACACGCTTCACCCTGTGGTTTCTGGTGCGTTTCGGCAAGCGCGCCTCGAGCGTGTTCCTGAGTTTCATCGTCATCAACGTGACGCTGTCGGCGTTCATCTCCGCGACCACTGCAAAGGCGGCCATCCTCCTCCCTGTATTCATGGTGATCGCGGCAATTTACGGTGCACCGCGCGACGGCAGTCACAGCAACTTCGGCCGCAGCGTCGTTCTTCAGAACCTGCTGAACATCAATCTAGGCGCGGGCTGCTTCGTGACCGGCTCGGGCGCCAACCTGCTGGCCGCGGCGCTGATCAGTGGCGCAATCGCCGGCAACGTGTATTTCGCCGACTGGATGATCGCGATGTTCCCGACGATGGTCGGGTTGATGCTGCTCGGCTACATACTGGCGATGCGCGTGTACTTCCCGCTTGACGAGAACGAACGCACGCCGCAGATCGAGGGTGGACTGGAACGCCTGCGCGAAGAGTACGCCGCACTCGGTCCGGTGGCATGGTCGGAGGTGCGGGCTGGCGCGATCTTCATCGCGATCCTCGCGCTTTGGGCCACCGACCGCTGGCACGGCGTGAGCGCCACCGCCGTCGCCTTCGTCGGCGGCATCGTCGCGCTGCTGCCGCGGGTGGGCATTGTCACCTGGAACGACGTCGACATCCCGTGGCACCTGATGCTTTTCTCGGCCGGCGCCTACTGCCTCGGCGCGGCCTTCGCGCAGACCGGCATGCCCAACCTCGGGGTTTCTGCCTTCTTCAACGCGGTGGGTTTTGACGAACAGACGCCGTTCTGGGTGCTGTACCTGCTGCTGACCGCGGTCATGACCTACAGCGCGCTGCTGTCACAGTCCAAGACCATGCGCGCGATGATCTTCGTGCCGATCGCGATAGGCACGGCCGAACACTTCGGTCACAGCGTGATCAGCCTGGCGTTGCCGGTCGCGTTCCTGATCGAGCACGTCTACGTGCTGCCGTTCAATTCGAAACCAGCGGCGCTGCTCTTCGAGACCGACCGCTACAGCCTCGGTGACGCGTTCCGCTACGGCTTCACGATGATGACGCTGGGCTGGCTCGCGGTGATCGTGATGGGCGAAACCTGGTTCCGATTCCTCGGCATCACCCCTGACGGGGTGTTCTTCTGACGGCACGGACTTCGGCAGTGTGCGCTCAGGCGTTCTCCGACCAGTCGCGCCACGGATGGCGCACGAGATTCGCGTTGAAGTAGCGTGGATCGTCGGACACCTCGTCACCCAGCCACGGTGGGCGGGAGAAACGCTCGTCGGCCGAAGCGAGTTCTATCTCGGCAACTACCAGGCCCGCGTTGTCGCCAAGAAACTCATCGACTTCCCAGACATGGCCGTCGTGTTCGATCCGGTAGCGATACTTCTCTATCTGCGGCCGGTCACACAGCTCGTCGAGCAGCGCGGTCGCATCCTCCGCCGGAATCGGGTACTCGAACTCGCTTCGCGTCACACCGCGGGTCTCGCCCTTGATCGTCAGCCACCCGGCGTCTCCCGCCAACCGCACGCGCACGGTGCGCTCGCGCTCGGACTGCAGGTATCCCTGCCGGTAATGGACACCGTGCACACCCTCGCGCCAGCGATCGTCGCGTACCCGGAACTTGCGCTCGATTTCCTTACCCATTGTGCTCCCCGGATCAGCTCAGGCCGCCTCTGCGTCGGTCGCTTCGGCTGCAACTCCACGGCGGTCGAAACTTTCCTCGAAGCGGTACAGGTACTGCGCCGCCTTGGTGACCTGGTCGATGAGGCGGTGCAGCGCACTGAGCATCTCCAGCGCGGTTGCCATCCGGCGCGGTGAAAGCCTGCCGGCGGTCCCCTCACGCAGCAGCCGGGCCTTCACATCCTGGTACTGGTGTTCGAGCGCGGCCCGTTCATTGGCCAGGCGCTCCGCGTCATTGCCGTCCGCGTCGGGACGCGCGACGTCGAGCAGCGCGACCACGTGGCCGCGCAACGCGTTGACCTGCGCGGCGACTTCCGCGTCCGACAGCTCGACCTGCCCATGCAGACGCGCGACCTCGACCGCCTGTTCGGCACTGTTGACGTGGTACTGGGCCACGCGCAGTGCATGCGGCAGCGCGACACTGAGCAGCGGATCGTCACGCGCCCGGTCTATCCCGCTCGCGAACTCGCCTATGCTGTCCTGCAGCGACTCCAGCGTCTGCACGCTGGACGCGTAGGCGCCTGCATCGGGATGCTCGCGGCTGAGTGCTTCGGCGGCGAGCCGATGCGTCAGCCCGGCCATCCGCACCAATTCCTGGCGCAGCGCGTCGAGCGCGAGCAGCGGCATCGACTGCACGTTGCTGTCGAGGAAGTGCGGACGCGCGTCGTCTTCCTCGACCGACCGGAAGCGCCGCTGCAGCCAGCTGACCAGCCAGCCGGTCAGCGGCCACATCAGCATGACCCCGAGAAGCTTGGTCATCGTGTGGAAAATCGCAAGCGACGTCGCCGGACGAGGGTCCAGTCGCATCAGGTCACCGACCACGTTGACCAGCCACAACAGCGCCGGCAGGACCGTGAACGCAACCACTGCGGTGATCACGTTGAACACGACATGTGCGGTTGCCGCGCGCTTGGCGGGGGCGGTCGCCCCGAGTACGGCGAAGGCCGCCGTCGACGTGGTGCCCACGTTTGCACCGATCACCATCGCCGCCGCCGAAGTCAGCGGTATCACGCCTCCGGCCGCCGCGGTCAGCGTCACCGCAAGCGCCGCGCTCGAAGACTGCATCAGCACCGTGAGCAGCATGCCAATGAAGGTGAAGGCGAGCAGCGCAAGCGGACCGGTGCCGACGAATTCGGCCAGCACAACCTGTTCGCCCAACCCGTCGAAGGCATCACGCAGCACGTCAATACCAAGGAAGAACAGCCCGAAGCCGGCCAGCGCCTGCCCCAGCGCGCCCTTGCGGCGCGCGCCGAAGGCCACCCACAGCCCCATGCCCACCCCCAGCGCCGGCATCGCCAGCGCCTGCAGGTTGACGTTGAAGCCGACCAGCGCAACGACCCAGGACGTCAGCGTCGTGCCGAGATTGGCACCGTAGATGACACCGATGGCCTGGTAGAGGGTCAGCAGGCCGGCATTGACGAACCCGACCGTCGCGAAGATCACCGCGCTCGAGGACTGCACCATCGTGGTGATCAGCACGCCCGAGGCGAGCCCGCGCAGGCGGCTGCGCGTGGCCGACGCGAGCACCGTGCGAAGGGCGCCACCGGCGGCCACTTTCAGGCCGTCGGTCATCAGCCGCATGCCGAGTAGGAACAGGCCGATCCCGCCGGCGAACATCATCACCGCAGTCATGGCGGGCATCACAGCAGAATCGCCGGCGCATCGCCATACGCAGTGGCCGTAGCGCGACGACCCTTCAAATCCGCGCGGCCAGCGCCTATGGTTCGGTTTTCAGACACCGTTCATGATCAACCGGGAGAATTCTGATGGGATTCGCACTTTCCGACATGCAACTCGAAAGCAGCGCGTTCAGCCAGGGCGGCGCGATCCCCAGGAAGCACACCGGCGAGGGTGACGACGTCTCGCCGGCGCTGTCCTGGCGGGGTGCACCGGAGGGCACCAAGGCCTTCGCCGTGATCTGCCATGACCCGGACGCACCACTGGTCGCACCGAACGGGACCTACGGTTTTGTCCACTGGGTGCTCTACAACATTCCCGCGTCGGTGTCCGAGCTGCCCGAGGGGGTCAGCGACTACACGGCGGGGCAGAGCGATTTCGGCCGTCCGGGCTACGGCGGCCCGATGCCGCCCGAAGGCCACGGCGTACACAACTACTTCTTCTGGGTCCTCGCGCTCGACAGCGACAGCAAGCTGCCCGAAGGCCTGTCGCTGATGGATTTCCTGAGAAAGGTCGAACCGCACGTGATCGGCATGAACCGGCTCGTCGGCACCTACCAGCGCGGCTGACCTCGGGTGGCGCGCGAGTCCACGGTGGCTCACGACGCGGGCGCGGACGCCGGCCCGCTCACCGACCCGACGCGTCGGCTGGCCGGCGTGCACGCCGCACTCGCGTCGCACCCGTTGCGCGGGCCGCGCCTGCCGGCGCCCGTCATCGATGCGATCCGCGACGCCGGTCTCTGGAAAATCTGGGTGCCGCCGGACTGCGGAGGTGAGGCGCTTGCACTGCCCGAGGCGCTCGATCTCGTCATCGCCGGGTCACGTCTCGAGGGCAGCCTCGGCTTCGCGCTGGCGATCGGCGCGGGCGGGGGCCTTTTCGGGGCCTGGTTGCCGGTCGAAACCGCCCGCCAGATGTATACCGCGCCTGACGCGCTTGTCGCGGGCTCCGGCGCCCCGGA
>PWYM01000287.1 GCA_003567855.1 Gammaproteobacteria bacterium
TTAATCATCCTGGTCTTCTTCTCGATTTTAACGGATCGTTTTCTGACCGTCTCGAATGTAATGAATATTATTGTCCAGGTCAGCTCAGGAGTCGGGATCATTGCTGTTGCTTCCTTTATTGCAATTTGTTCAACTGGCGTAGATCTTTCGATTGGTGGTACGGTGGCTGTTTCAGGGATGATTGCAGCCAGGGTTTTGGTACTGGATTTCCCATTGATAAACAGTATTCGCGAGGTAAGCCCAATTCTGGTGATCTTGATTGCAATAGGTGCGGCTATGCTTGCCGGCATGCTCGTTGGTGCATTAAATGGTTTGATCCTTTCAAAAACAAAAATTCCTGCATTCATTATTACATTGGCTACTTATCGGATTGGTGAGACAATGGCAAGAATTGTGGGCGGTGGTTCTTCGATTCAGATCATTGACCAGGAAGCTTTTCGTTTCATTGGTGGCGGCTCTTTGTATTCTGTGATGGTTGGAAATAGGAGTATCGGCATCTTACCTGTTTCGTTGTTGGTCCTTATTCCTTTGTATATTGTTTTTCATGTTTTAATGAAACACACGAAGTTCGGCACCTATATTTATGCGATTGGGGGAAATAACGAAGCATCAGTGCTTTCCGGTATTAATGTGGAAAAAACCCGATTCACAGTATTCTTGCTCAGTGGGCTTATTGCTTCAATCGCAGGGATATTGTTGACTTCTCGTTTAGCATCAGGAATTGCCGCAACAGGATTAGGCTTGGAGTTTGATGGCATTGCGGCAACCGTTGTTGGAGGCACTGCCATGACAGGTGGTAAGGGTTCTCCGTTTAGGACATTAATCGGTGCTTTTACGATTGGTGCACTCAGAAATGGATTGAACCTGATCGGCATGGCAAACTCCGTTCAGATGATCACGATCGGCGCTGTCCTTATCATCATTGTTACGATAGATGCTTTCAGAACTGAAGAGGGTAGGCTGTGGCGCAAGAATCTTCGACGGAATTTCTTCCCGTCTCAGATGAAAAATAGGATTGCACAATAGATGAAGTTGAATAATATGGTCAATAAAATAAGTACATTTCTCAAAAAGAATATCGAAGATCTGTCTCGGGTGTCGATTGTTATCTTATTGGCAGTTATTTTAATTATCGTTACACCTAACTTTTTAACAACAACCAATATGATGAATGTGTTGAGGTCAGCATCGCTTAATTTAATGTTGGCGACAGGAATGGCCATGGCGATGCTTGTCTCTGGAATCGATTTATCTATTGGATCGATAATTGCGCTTTCAACAATGATGTTCGCACCATTTTTTCAAGAGGGTAGGACTGTTCTTGACATGGTGCTTGGCATCACTGGTATTATGGCTGTCAGCTCATTGATTGGAGTCGCAAATGGATTTGCCGTCGCATATATTGGTCTTCCACCTTTCTTGGTGACCTTTGCGATTGGGAATATCGCTCGTGGGTATTCTTATTATCTAACACGTGGTGTGGTATTTGCGAAATTTACTCCAGCATTTCGTTTCATTGGGGGTGGAGAGTTATTTGGACTACCAATGCCAGTAATTTTTGCCGGGATTGTCTTAATCATTATGGGTTATGTCTTATCTAAAACCGTTCTCGGCAGAAAAATTTATGCTGTTGGTTCAAATAAGGAAGCCGCTCACTATTCAGGTATTAGGGTTAAGCGAACAATCATTATTGCCTATGTGCTTTCAGCAGCGATCGCTGGCTTTGGTGGTATCGTCTACCTTTCTCGATTGAATGCAGCGGAAGCATATATTGGTCTTGACTTCCCCCTTAATGCGATCTCGGCTGCTGCAATCGGTGGCATTTCATTTAAGGGAGGTAAAGGGAAAATATCTGGCATTATTATTGGTGCTTTGTTATTAACCTTAGTTAATAATGGCATGAATCTTTTAGGTATAAGTTCCGATTGGCAGATGGGTATAACGGGTGTCATTATCATAATTGGTGTATTGCTTGATCGGAGTTACATTAAGAAGAAAGATTAAGCTAAGTATTGTCCCTGCTATATATTGTAAAGGAAAGGAGGTGAGGGACTGACAAAAAGAGCAAAGTTATTTACGGTAGTACCAACGTTCACCTAACCTATTTGAAGGTGAAATTTACAAATGAAAAAGAAAAGTTTTATTATTGTCGCAGTGTTGCTTTTAGTTCTTAGCATTGCGATAAGTGCTTGCGCTACTGCAGCCGAAGAAGAAGAAAAGGTCTATGAAGTAACGCTTATTCTCAAAGATAACACTTCTGCTGGATGGCGTTACCTGACAGCAGCTGCTATTGCTGCAGGACCAGAATACGGGATCAATATTACTGAAATTTCCCCACTGGGAACTCAGGATGCTGATGAGCAATACCGAATCTTTGAAGATCAAATTGAACGTGGAGTTGATGGGATTATTATTGCTCCTGTAGATTCAGCTGGTATTGTGCCTGCTATTGAAAGAGCTAACGCAGCTGGTATTCCCGTTTTGACGACCAATACCCGTGCGTTCGTTAATGATCCTGATGATGTGATTGGATTTGTAGGTGTTGAAAATGAAGAAGGGGGTTACGAAATTGCCAAATTCATGTTCAGCCAATTCCCTGAAGATCAAACAATCAATTTGATTATTTTGAACGGTAACAAGACCGGTCAGACAACCATTGATCGTGATCTGGGTATTTATACAGCCATTTCTGAAGAACCAGCAGGTCGGATTAACGTGTTAGAGGATCAGGAAGCTTTCTTCTCACGTGCCCAGGCCCAAGAAATGATGGAAAATTTCCTAGTTCGATTTGACGATATTGATCTGGTGATTGCACTAAATGACGAAATGGCAATTGGTGCTTTCAATGCTATCGAAGCTGCCGGACGGACAGATGAAATTTTGATTGCTGGCTTTGACGGTGCCCCTGAAGGTCTTGAGGCCATTCTGGCTGGCGATATTGTTGCCACCTTAACCCAGGATCTGCCTGCTCAAGGCTCAGAAGCTGTTCGTGTAATGCGATTGTTCCTGGATGGCCAAGAGTTTCCATATTGGACGAAGACCGGTGGTCAGGCTGTCACAATTGAGAATGCTCAGCAATTCCTTGATAGATTCTTGTCAGAGTAATTTCTTAACCCCTTTGTTGGAAGACTGTCCCACATATTGTGGGACAGTCTCCTAAATTAAGTTATAAAAAATTTTTGGAATTATCACATTTTATTAATTATTATTTTTGCTCAATACACTGCGAAAGGAAAACTTGATGAAGTTCTCAGTATGTTTAGAATGTATTTTTGAAGAATATGAGTTTTATGATCGAATAAAGCTTGCAAAAGATTGTGGCGCTGATGCTATTGAGTTATGGGATCCTTCGGTATATGACACCAAGAAGATTTCAAAAATTGCTCAAGAAAACAATCTTCCAGTCGCTGCATGCGGGTTAAAGGAGAGTTGGACTTATCGTTTGAACTCATCGTATGATATCGTAGAAAAGAATATTAAAGAATCGATTCCTTATGGGAAGGATTTGGGTTGCGATACTTTTATTGGACTTTCGGGAGAACTTGAGTGTAAAGTGGATAGCCAGAAGTCACTTTTGATTGAAAACCTCAAACGTGTGGCTGACATTTGTGAAAAAGAAGAAGTCGTTGTAGTAATCGAGCCGTTAAATTCCTTATATGATCACAAGGGTTATTATTTAGATAGCTCGTACATTGGCTTCGAAATTGTTAAAGCAGTAAACAGCCCTTCGATAAAGGTCTTGTACGATTGTTACCATATGCAAATTATGGAAGGAAAAATGGTTAACAATATTAAGACAAATATTGATTTTATCGGCCATTTTCATAGCGCAGGCGTTCCCGGCCGTCATGAACTGCATAGAGGTGAGACGAATTACCCATTTGTTATTAAAGCTGCTGAAGAAGCCGGATACAATCGCTATTTTGGGTTTGAGTATTGGCCAACTTACGATAACAAAACCTCTCTCAAAGATGTTTTGGCTTATGTAAGGGCTTAATCCCTCAAAGGAGCTATTAAATTGGACCAAATTAATGTAGGCATCATTGGAATGGGGTTTATTGGCCTCTCTCATCTGGATGCTGTCCGTAGAATAGGAAACGTCAATCTTGTAGCAATCTCTGATGTAAACCATTCACAAGCTAAAGAATATGCTCAGCGGTTTGGTATTGAGAAATGCTATGAAAACTATGATGAATTAATTGCTGATCCTGATATTCGCGTTATTCATAATTGTACGCCTAATCATTTGCATCTTGAAATTAATAAAAAGATCATCGAGCATGGAAAACATGTTTTTTCTGAAAAACCTTTAGGGAAAACGGTTCATGAAACAGCTCAGATGATCGAACTGTTAAAAAAATACCCTGATGCAATTGCGGGTGTGAATTTTTGCTATCGAATGACACCTCTGGTACAGGATATGAAACACAGAATAAAACAGGGTGAAATTGGCGATGTTTTGTTGATACACGGTTCCTATTTGCAGGATTGGCTTCTGTATGAAACGGATTTTAACTGGCGCATCGAACCAGAATTTTCAGGTCCTTCTCGATGTGTAGCTGATATTGGTTCACATTGGATTGACACTGCCCAGACAGTAATGGGGTCAAGAATAATTGAAGTTTGCGCAGATAAGGTCACGGCATTTCCGATAAGGAAAAAACCTGTCACACAAGTTGAAACTTTTTCGGTCCAAGATGATATAAAGTACACTGATGTTGCCGTAACGACTGAGGATTACGCAGGGGTATTAGTAAAATTTGAAAATGGGGTATCCGGGATTTTTCATTGCAGTCAGATTAGTTCAGGGCGAAAATGTTTTCTGAACCTTGAAGTTAATGGCACAGATGGCTCGTATTATTGGAATCAGGAAACATCTGATAGGATGTGGAAGGGTCATAGAAACACCCACAGTGAGATCGTATTGAGAAATCCGAATTTAATGGTTCCTGAGGTTAGAGATTATACTTACATGCCTGCAGGACATCCCGAAGGTTGGAATGACGCTCAAAAAAATGCTTTGTTCGCGTTTTATGAGTTTATCCAAAAGAATAAAAAACACGCGACGGATAAGGCTGACTTCGCGACCTTTGAGGAAGGTCATCACATTGCTAAAGTGACCGAGGCCATCCTGTTAAGTGCAAATGAACGTCGCTGGGTGAGTGTGGATGAGATTTCTTAGTGAAACTCACTTTGAATAAGGTATCAAAAACCAAAATAATAAACATTTACCTGCTGGGACCATCAGCAGTGCTGATTGATTGACAACAAGAAAACGATGTAACAATTGATCGTCATGCCTTTGTTAGAAAAGTAGAAAAAGAAAGTTGACGTTAGAATGAAGAAAAATGGCATTTTAAACAATATGATTTCAGAAGTGATTGCCAGTATGGGGCATACTGATATGCTGACCGTTTGCGATGCAGGATTTCCAATTTCAGATGCAGTAAAACGTATCGATTTATCTTTGATTTCTGGTATACCAAGTTTTTTAGAAACAGTTAGCGCGTTATCCGCTGATCTTGAAATAGAACAAATCATTTTAGCAGAAGAAATTCTAGAAATGAACCCTGGTGTTGAATCAGGGTTAACAGATATACTGAATGATATTGAAGTTGTTTATGTTCCACACAAAGAGTTAATCAGACTGAGTGAAGGTTCTAAAGCTGTAATTAGGACAGGTGAATGCACGCCGTATTCTAATGTGATATTACGGTCAGGTGTAATATTTTAATAAGCCTGTTCGATAATTAGAAAGACACTATCAAAAACAATGGCAACGATTAATGATGTCGCAGAACTCGCAGGTGTTTCAATAACAACTGTTTCTCATGTAATCAATGAGACCAGGTATGTGAGTGACGAACTTAAAGACAAAGTCTTTCATGCGATGAAGGAGTTAGAATATCGACCTAACACACTCGCACGCGGCTTGAGAAGTGGAAAGACAAAAACGATAGGGTTGATCATTCCAGATATCTCTAATCCGTTTTTTGCTGAGTATTCTCGGAAAATTGAAGATCGTGGTTTTGAGTATGGTTATAACGTAGTTTTATGTAACTCCGACGAAAACCCTGCAAAAGAGTTGCTTTACATTGACCTGTTATTATCAA
>PWYM01000173.1 GCA_003567855.1 Gammaproteobacteria bacterium
CAGTCGGTCATCATCAGGCTGCCGCCATGGATTTCGAGCTGAACGTGCATGTAGCGCCCCGGGTGGTCGTTATCCGGGTAACGGCCCAGGTCGCGGGCGCCGAAGGCTTCCTGGTAGAAGTCGGCAGCCTCGCCGGCGCGCCCGTCGAGGCTGAGGTAAGGAATGACGCCGCGCATCACGGCGGCATCCGGCTGCGGGGATGAATCGGGCATGTACGTTCTCCTTGTGACTGTTCTGTCGACAGTTTTTCTAAAGGCGGGCAAGTGAGCCGCATGTCCCCGCCTGCCTTGACCCGGTACGTTGATATCAACATACTCGACCCATGTCAAAAACGCCTGTTCTGCCTCGCGACACCGTCATCCACGTACGCGACCACTGTCTCTGCCTGCACGCGCGCCGCGCGGCCCGGGCACTGGCACGTCACTTCGACCACGCGTTCCTGCCGCTGGAAATCACCAACGGGCAGTTCTCGCTGATGATGGCGCTGAACCAGCCTCAGCCGCCGCGCATCGGCAAGCTCGCGGAGTTCCTGGCGATGGACCGCACGTCGCTGACTGCGGCGCTGAAGCCGCTCGAGCGGCGCGGGCTGGTGGAGGTGATCCCTGATCCACGCGACCGGCGCGGGCGGGTGATGCGGCTGACTGGCGCGGGCCGGAAATTGCTTACCAAAGCCGTGCCGGTGTGGGAACGCACGCATGCGGCGGTGGACGAGCACCTTGCCGAGGGCGAGCCGGCGACGCTGCGCGACCATCTGAACGAGCTGGCGCGGCTGCCGATGGAGGGCGATTGATCGATTAACTGCTGCGGCCAAGCGCGTGTCTGCGCACCCGGCACAGGGCGGCGCGGCCCCATCTGGATCCGGATCACGATGTCGGACTCCGATTTCGTAGCGAACAATATAGTGAGTGGCCACACCCTGTCGCGCCCTTGTCGATCCGGCGGGCGCCCGTTCGACCACTCTTTGTACCCCTTGCGGCAACGGACCGGGAGGGGTTTCTCGGCACATGCAGCACACGGGAGGATCCGCCATGCCCGACCAGCAAAACAGGCCGCCGCGAATCGGCACGCGCGAAGAATGGATTGCGGCGCGTAAAGCGCTGCTCGAGAAAGAGAAAGCGCACATGCGCCGCCAGGACGCAGTGCTGCGCGAGCGACGGGCACTGCCCTGGGTCCGCGTCGACAAGTCCTACCACTTCGAGACCACCCGCGGCCCAAAGACGCTTGCCGAACTGTTCGACGCCCGCTCACAGCTTCTCGTGTACCACTTCATGTTCGGCCCGGACTGGAGGGTCGGTTGCATAGGCTGTTCGATGCTCTGCGACCATATCGACGGTGCCCTGCCGCACGTCAACGCGCGCGACATCACGATCGTATGCACTTCACGTGCGCCGCTGGAACGCCTGCAGGCCTACCGGCAACGCATGGGTTGGGGGTTCGAGTGGGTATCGTCGCTCGACAGCGATTACAACGCCGACTTCGACGACCCCCTCGGCCTGTTGCCCGGCGACGCGGGCGAAACATCGACGCTGAACGCGTTCATCCTCCACGAAGGCGTCGTTCACCACACGTACACGGGCGTCAGTCGCGGACTCGAGGTACTCGACGGTGCTTATCACTGGATCGATCTCGCTCCGCGCGGACGTGACGAGGATGGGCTCGAGTACCCACAGCAATGGTGGCGGCGCCACGACGAATACTGTGATCCCGCCGGGCCCACCGTGATGTCGCCGGTCACGTCGTAAAACCCGCCTGTCAGGACCGGACCGCAGGCCTGTAGCCCGATGAGGTTGAAGCGACGATGACGCAGACTCCCGATCCACGGCTGCGTGCGGAGATCGAGACGATCTACCAGTCGGAGTCGCGGCTCGTACTCGCGACGCTGATCCGACTCCTCGGCGACTTCGAACGCGCCGAGGAGGCATTGCAGGACGCCTTCGCGACCGCCCTCGCCCAGTGGCCACAACACGGCGTGCCCGATAAACCGCGCGCCTGGCTCGTGTCCACCGGCCGCTTCAAGGCGATCGACCGCATGCGCCGCAGCCGGCGGCACGACACGCTGCTCGCGCAACTGCCCGAGGCGACGTCCTCGGCGGACGATGTCGAGGTCCGCGCCGACGAGGCGGTCGAAGATGATCGCCTGCGCCTGATTTTCACCTGCTGTCACCCCGCGCTCGACGGCGACGCCCAGGTGGCCCTCACGCTGCGCGAAGTGTGTGCGCTGACCACCGAGGAAGTGGCGAGCGCGTTCCTCGTCAAGCCGGCGACAGTGGCCCAGCGCATCGTGCGCGCCAAGCGCAAGATCCGCGACGCCCGTATTCCCTACGAGGTGCCAGGCCGACACGAGCTGCCGGAACGGCTCGATGCGGTGCTGCGCGTGGTCTACCTCGTCTACAACGAAGGCTACTCGGCAACTTCCGGCGCGGAGCTGGTGCGCGTGGACCTGTGCGCGGAGGCGATCCGGCTCGGACGCCTGCTGCAGCACCTGCTGCCCGATACGGAGGTGACGGGTCTGCTCGCGCTGATGCTGCTGCAGTCATCGCGCCGTGCCGCGCGAACCGATGCCGCCGGCAACCTGGTACGCCTTGAGGATCAGGATCGCGGAATGTGGGACGCCGGGCTCATCGAGGAAGGCTCGCGCCTGGTGACGCACGCGTTCGCCTCGAATCACGTGGGCACCTACTCGCTGCAGGCCGCGATCGCGGCGACACACGCCGCTGCGGCGAAGGCCCAGGACACGGACTGGCACCGGATCATTGGTCTCTACGACGTGCTGCTGCGCCTGGAGCCCTCGCCGGTGATCGAGCTCAACCGCGCCGTGGCGGTTGCAATGCGGGACGGCCCGATGGCAGGGCTTGCGCTCGTGGATGCGGTGCTGGCGCGTGACGAACTCAACGACTACCACCTCGCACATGCGGCCCGCGCGGAGTTCTGCCGCCACCTCGGACGCGTCGACGAGGCACGCACGGCGTACCGGCGGGCGCTGGCGCTGACCCGGCAGACGCCGGAGAGGCGGTTCCTCGAGCAACGGCTCGCGCAGCTTCACCCGGTGCAGCGCGAGGTCGTGTCGAACAGCGTCGCGGCCGAACGACCATCAAGAGAAGGTACCGGCCGGTCGGCCAAACGGAGGACATGACGATGAAGTACCTGTGCATGATCTACGTCGACGAGGCGCGGCTCGCGGACGCGCCGGCAGACCACGTGGCCACGGTCGAAGGCGCCTGCCTCGAGTTCGCAGACACGCTGCAGAAGGACGGCCATCTAGTCGCGTCCGAGCGGCTCGCGCCAGTGCAGGCGGCGACCACCGTGCGCCACCGCAATGGCCACCTCGCCATCACCGACGGCCCGTTCGCCGAGACCAAGGAGCAGCTGGGTGGCTTCTACCTGATCGAGGCTCGCGATCTCAACGAGGCGATACGCATCGCGGGCGCCATTCCACCGGGCGAGTTCGGCTGTATAGAAGTGCGGCCCGTAGCGCCCTTGACTGTTTTATCGGGGGGGGGAGACTCATGCGTTACATGATCATCGTCAAGGGTGACGAGGATGTCGAGGCAGGCGCCATGCCGGACCCTGAAACCATTGAAGCGATGGCGAGCTACCACGAGGCGCTGCAACGTGCCGGCGTGCTGGTCGATGCTTCAGGACTTCAGCCGAGTTCGAGGGGTTTCCGTATCCGCTACTCCGGAGATACACGGTCGGTGCAGGACGGGCCCTTCGCCGAGACCAAGGAGCTGGTCGCGGGCTACACGATCATCCGGGTGAACTCGCACGAGCAGGCGCTGGAGTGGGCCCTGCGCTTCCCCAAGCCCGCGCCGGAACAGCGCGATTGCGAAATCGAGATCCGGCGGATGTTCGACCTTGACGACTTCGAGCCGAGTGACGGCATCGAACGCTTTCGCGAGCTCGGCGTGGGCGGGGAATAGCGGGTTGAATGCGTTTGTCCCGCATTGCTGACGGAGAGGGAAGTTTCGATGAGAAAGCTGATCGCATCCACGTTCGTATCCATCGACGGCGTGATGCAGGCGCCCGGAGACCCCGGGGAGGATCCCACCGGCGGTTTTGCCTGCGGTGGCTGGACGTACGGCTACTGGGACGAGGTGATGGGGCTATCGGCCAGCGGCTTCGACGGCAGGGATCGCGAGCTGGTCCTCGGCCGCAGGACCTACGAGATCTTCGAGGCGCACTGGCCGTACCAGCCGGCAGACGATCCCACCGCGCGGACGCTCAATGCGGCACGCAAGTACGTGGCGTCGAGAACGCTCGCGTCGCTGCAATGGCAGAACTCCGTGCTGATCGAAGGCGACGCGGTCAAGGCGATCGCCGGGCTCAAGGCTCAGCCTGGCCATGACCTGCAGATCATCGGCAGCGGTGAGCTGGTCCAGTCGCTGCAGGCTGCAGCGCTGATCGACGAGTACATCGTGTGGGTATTCCCGGTCCTACTGGGGCGCGGCAAGCGGTTGTTCGAGTCGAGCGTGAAGCCGCAAGCGCTGCGCCTCGTCAGTACACGGGCCTCGACTACGGGTGTGCTCATGAACACGTATGTTCCGGAAGGCGAGATCCAGCCGGGTTCACTGGCGCAGACCGACCCGAGCGACAAAGAGTTGAAAAGGCGCGGTACAGCTGGCTGACCAGGCACTCTACGAGGCGAAAAGAACCGGCCGCAATCGTGTCGTACTCTTTCAGGAGAAGGAGTACGCGAGGATGCGGACCGGCGAGTTCGAGCAATCGCGTAACGGCAGCCGGTGACGTTCGGCCAGGGCTTGCCCGGTTCAACGTGAGCCGTGCCGGTCTACTGCGCACCGTCTTTTCGCTGATGGACAGGTGTGCGGCAATCGCGGCATTGCTCGATCCTGCAGCCAACAGCTCCAGAACCTGTCGCTCGCGCCGGCTCAGCGCCGCCAGATCGATGGGCGTCTGCTCCGGTATGTGGATGCCCGCGAACTCAAGCACGACGCGCTGGAATACCCGCCACGCGGACTCGTCGGCGAGCAGAATATGGTTGCGCGAATCGAGTTCCACAAAATCGGCGTTGGGAATCTCACTCGCCAGTTTCTGCCCCTCCGCGAAAGGGATGACTTCGTCGCGTCGGGAATGGAGAACCAGCGTGGGCACGCCAACCTGGGCAAGCAGGTGGGTGACATCGACGTGCGCGCGGGCCTCGAGCAGACGCACGGCCATCTCGGGTGCTGCGGTCTTGCGGCAGAGATCGTTGAACCAGTCGACCTGCTCGTGCGTGGCTTCGGGGATGAAACGCGCGGTAAAGGCCTGTCGGACGATTGCATTCCTGCGGCCCCAGCCCAGTCGCATCATTTCGAGCACGGCGCGGTAATGCTGCTCCTCGAGGCCGCCCCGCCGCATCCAGCCATCCGCGTAGCCGCCGTAGATGACCAGATGCGAGACCCGTTCAGGGTACTTTACGGCGTATCGAATCACGGTGGCCGCGCCTTGGGAGACGCCGAGGAGGACCATTGGCCGGTCGATTCCGGCAGCCTCGATGACGCATTCAAGGTCGCTGAGCCAGTTCGCTTCCGATACGTCCCCGACCTCCCGGTCCGACATCCCGCAACCGCGTTCGTCGAAGCGGACGAAGTGAAAGTGATTGGAGAAAAACGCCATCCAATGCCGCCACACCGGGCTTTCCCAGTCGTACTGCAGGTGGGTCAGCCAGTTGGTAGCCTTCACGAGGACCCGACCGTCACCCGCTTCCGCCCAGGCCAGGCGTACGCCGTCGGGTGTTCTGGCGATATGGATCCGCTGGCGTTTCATGGACATGCGGGATTACCGTCGTCGGCCAATCTTACACCGCCCTTGCCGGTGGAGATACGCGGCAGCACTCCATCAGGAGTAGGGCATCACCTGCCGGTTTCGTTGCTCTGCACCTTGGGTCGCTGCCGTGTTGCGTATCTCTATGTCTGCGCTATCAGCGCCCGCACGGTGGCAATCTTCAGGCAGGGCCAGCGCGTCACCCGCTCGACTGGTCAGGGCGCAAACCGTACCGCCATGTCACCAGCGGTAATACGCGGGATGTCCGGGTTTCACCGCGATGAAGTTGCCACGGCAGGTGGCGCACAGTTTGCCGCCGGCGTGAAGCTCGGCATCGATGGTCGCACGGTCGTCGCCGGCATCGATGGCCCGCGCGACCAG